>CALIDR010000214.1 GCA_938022295.1 uncultured Burkholderiaceae bacterium | reverse complement strand
GCCGAGGCGCTGGGCATCACGGCGCACCGGCTGAAGGCGCTCGGGCTGATCGACAAGATCGTCAGCGAACCGGTCGGCGGCGCGCACCGCGACCCGAAGGCGATGGCGGCGAGCCTGAAGCGCGCGCTCAACGACGCGCTGCGCCTCGTCAGCGACCTGAAGCCGAAGGACCTGCTGCAGCGCCGCTACGAGCGCCTGCAGTCGTATGGCCGCTTCAGCGACACCAAGGAACGCTGAAGCCCCCGTCGTCGCGGTCGCCACCAGCGGCGGCCGCGACTCGATCGCGCTGCTGCACGCCACCGCCCGCGCCGCGGCCGCAATGGGCCTGCGCGCGGCCGCGCTGCACGTGCACCACGGGCTGCAGCCCGACGCCGACGCCTGGGTCGCGCGCGTGCGCGCGCAGTGCCGGCGCTGGCGCGCGCGCGGCCTGCCGGTCGACTTCCACTGGCGCCAGCTGGAAGGTCGCCCGTCGCCGGGCGAAAGCGTCGAGGCGTGGGCGCGGCGCGGCCGCTACGCCGCACTGGCCGAGATGGCGCGCGCCGCCGGGGCGAGCCTCGTGCTGCTCGCCCACCATCGGCGCGACCAGGCCGAGACGTTCCTGCTGCAGGCGCTGCGCGGCGCCGGGCCGGCGGGTCTGGCGGCGATGCCGCGCCTGGCGCAGCGCGACGGCCTGACCTGGGCGCGGCCGTGGCTGAACGCCAGCGACGCCGCGATCGACGCCTACGCGCACCGCCATCGCCTGCGCGGCGTCGAAGACCCGAGCAACGCCGACCCGGCGTTCGCCCGCAGCCGGCTGCGTCGCGACGTGATGCCGGCGCTGCGCGCGGCGTTTCCCGACGCCGAGCTCGCCCTTGCCAACGCCGCGCAGCGCGCGCACGAGGCGCGCGAGTGCCTCGGCGAGATCGCCGCTGCCGACGTGGCGGCGATCCGCGACGCCGACGGCGCGCTCGTCGTCGCACGCTGGCAGGCGCTGCCGCCGGCGCGCGCGGCGCTCGCGCTGCGGGCCTGGCTGCACGAGGCGATCGGCCGCGGCGCGCCGCAGACGCTGGTGCAGCGCCTGAGCCGCGAACTCGCCGCCGCCGGTGCGGCGCGCTGGCCCGCGCCCGGTGGCGTGCTCGAGCGGCACCGCGGGCGGCTGCGGCTGGTGCCAACGCCCGCTGCCCCGGCCGCGCCCGCCGTGGCCCTGCAGATCGCCCGCGCCGGCACCGTCGACGTGCCGGCGTGGGGCGGTCGGCTGCGGCTGCGTCGCGTCGTCGCCGGCGGCGTCGCGCTGGCGCGGCTGCAGCGCTGCGAGCTGCGCCCGCGCACCGGCGGCGAGCGCTTCCAGTGCGCGCCGGGGGCGACGCCGCGCGGCCTGAAGAAGCAGTTCCAGGCCGCGGGGGTGGCGCCGAGCGCGCGCGCCGTCCCGCTGCTGTGGGCCGACGGCGAGCTCGTCGCCGTGCCCGGCCTCGGCGTCGACGCGCGCGCGCGCGCGCCGGCCGGCGTGCCTCAGGTGGCGGTCGAGTGGATCGGCCCGGCGCCGCCCGCCGCCGCGCGGGCGTCAGGCCGGCGAAGGTCGCCCCGATAAAATCGCGTGCTTTGCATCCCGCAGCACCGCGCCGGGCACCGTGGCCCCGGCCGAGCGTCATGGCACTGATCGTTCACAAGTACGGCGGCACGTCGATGGGCTCGACGGAGCGCATCCGCAGCGTCGCCCGCCGCGTGGCCAAGTGGGTGCGCGCCGGTCACCGCATGGTCGTCGTGCCGTCGGCGATGAGCGGCGAGACGAACCGCCTGCTCGGCCTGGCGAAGGAACTGCAGCCGGCCCGGCTCGACACCGCGGCGCTGCGCGAGCTCGACATGATCGCCGCCACCGGCGAGCAGGTCTCGGTCGGGCTGCTCGCGCTCGCGCTGCAGGCCGAGGGCGTGCCCGCGGTCAGCTACGCGGGCTGGCAGGTGCCGATCCGCACCGACGCCGCGTACACGAAGGCGCGCATCACTAGCATCGACGACACGCGCGTGCGCGCCGACCTCGACGCCGGGCGCGTCGTCGTCATCACCGGTTTCCAGGGCGTCGACGACGCCGGCCACGTGACGACGCTCGGCCGCGGCGGCAGCGACACCTCGGCGGTGGCGGTGGCCGCTGCGCTCGGTGCCGACGAGTGCCTGATCTACACCGACGTCGACGGCGTCTACACGACCGACCCGCGTGTCGTGCCCGAGGCGCGGCGGCTGCACACGATCAGCTTCGAGGAAATGCTCGAGATGGCGAGCCTCGGCTCGAAGGTGCTGCAGATCCGCTCCGTCGAGTTCGCCGGCAAGTACCGCGTGCCGCTGCGCGTGCTGTCCAGCTTCACCGACTGGGGCATCCCGATCGACGAGGAAGCGCGCTCGGGCACGCTGATCACCTTCGAAGAGGACGAGAAGATGGAACAAGCCGTCGTGTCGGGCATCGCGTTCAACCGCGACGAGGCCAAGGTGACCGTGCTCGGCGTTCCCGACCGGCCCGGCATCGCGTATCAGATCCTCGGCGCGGTGGCCGACGCCAACATCGACGTCGACATGATCATCCAGAACGTGTCGCACGACGGGCGCACCGACTTCTCATTCACGGTGCACCGAAACGACCACCCGCGGGTGATGGACCTGCTCAAGCAGAAGGTGGTGCCCGCGCTCGGCGCGCGCGAGGTGATCGGCGACGCGCGCATCTGCAAGGTCAGCATCGTCGGCATCGGGATGAAGAGCCACGTCGGCGTGGCGGCGAAGATGTTCCGCACCCTGAGCGAGGAGGGCATCAACATCCAGATGATCTCGACGAGCGAGATCAAGACCAGCGTCGTGATCGACGAGAAGTACATGGAGCTCGCGGTGCGCGCGCTGCACCGCGCGTTCGAGCTCGACGAGCCCGCCGCGGCCTGAGCCACCGCCCGCAGGCCGCGGGCTAGAATGCGGTCCTTCGCCCAGGAGACGTGACCGAGAGGCCGAAGGTGCTCCCCTGCTAAGGGAGTATGCGGGCAAAACCTGCATCGAGGGTTCGAATCCCTCCGTCTCCGCCAGGCCCGCTGCGGCCTCGGCGCCGCCGGTTCCCGCGGTCGGCGCCACACCTCCCTCCTGCCTCCTGGCCGTCGAGCTGAACGGCGTGTCGGTTGCGCGACCGGCGCGCTGGCATGCGCGGCGTCCGTCGTCGATGCGTGCTATCCCGGTGGCACGCCCGGGCGTCCGATCGTAGGGTCATCGCGCCGCGACGCGATCGCCCGCCGGGTCGACGCGCCGCGGCGCGACGTCGAACACACGACAGCGGCCGCCGACGGCCGGAGGAGACGGACGATGACACGACGGACTTCGTGGGCCGCCGCCGTGGCGGCCTTGTGCGTTGGCCTGGCCGCCTGCGGCGGCGGCGACCGCCCGGCCACCGAGCGCGCCGCCGCGGCGCCGCAGGCCCGCACGGTCGAGCTGCGCGTGCTGTCGAGCCCGCCGCAGTGGGTCTCGGGCGGCGACGCGCGCATCGAGGTGCGCGCCGCGCCCGGCCTGCACGACCAGCTCGAGCTGTGGCTCAACGGCCGGCGCATCGCGCCCGCGTTGCGCTCGGACGGCGACCGCCTCGAAGGGGTCGTCGACGGCCTGGTGGTCGGCGACAACCGCCTCGAGGTGCGCCATCGGCGCGGCCAGGGCCAGGGCGTCAGCGCGTCGCTGGTGCTGACGAACCATCCGATCACGGGGCCGATGTTCAGCGGGCCGCAGCAGCAGCCGTTCGTCTGCACGACGATCCAGGGCGGGGTGGCCCGCCAGCCGCTGGTCGACAGCGCGACGCCGCCCGGGTACCGCGTCACCGATGCGCAGGGCAACGTCGTCGGCTACAGTCGCGACTGCTCGATCGAGCCGTTCGTCAGCTACTGGTACCGCCGCAGCAGCGGCGGCAACCTGGTGCCGCTGCCCGCCGACGGCACCCGACCGGCCGACATGGGCACGGTCACGCTCGCCGACGGGCGCGTCGTCGACTTCGTCGTGCGCCGCGAGGTCGGCACGATCAACCGCTTCCTCTACAGCTTCGCGATGCTGGCGCCGTTCGGCGAGGACCCGGCGAAGCCGGACCTCAGCCGCTGGAACCGCAAGCTGCTGTACTGGTTTCAGGGCGGCGTGGCGATCGGCCACTCGCAGGGCACGGTGCACGGTGGGTCGCTGAACCCCGACATCCTCGGTCAGGGCTTCGCCATCGTGCACAGCAGCGGCAACAACACCGGCACGCACTACAACCTGAACCTCGCCGGCGAGACCGCGATGATGACGAAGGAGCGTTTCGTCGAGCGCTACGGCGTGCCGCTGTACACCGTGGGCCTCGGCGGCTCGGGCGGGGCGATCCAGCAATACATCATCGCCCAGAACCACCCCGGCGTGCTCGACGGCCTGCTGCCGGTGCAGAGCTATCCGGACATGGTGACGCAGACGATCCACGTCGGCGACTGCGAGCTGCTCGAGCACTACATGGACGTCACCGACCGCCTGAACCCGAAGTGGCGGACGACGAAGAACCGCACGTGGCTGGTGGGCTTCAACGCCGAGGAGGGCTTCGCGCGCGTCAACGACCCGTTCGTCGCGATCAAGACCGCGCTCGGCTACAGCAGCGCACCGGGCACGACGGAGTGCGTGCCGGCCTGGCGCGGGCTGACGCCGCTGGCGATGAACCCGCTGTACGGCCAGGCACCGAACCAGCAGTTCTGGGATCCGGTCACCGACATCCTCTCGATCCGCTGGACGCACTACGACGACCTGCGCAACGTCTACGGCGTCGACGCCAGCGGCGCCGCGCGCGTGACGTGGGACAACGTCGGCGTGCAGTACGGCCTGCGCTCGCTGAAGGAGGGCAAGATCACGCCGGCCGAGTTCCTGCACCTGAACTGGCACGTCGGCGGCTGGAAGCACCCGAGCCAGATGGTGCAGGAGACCTACCCGTTCTTCCCGCCGGGGCAGGCGGGCAACCCGGCCGAGATCCAGAAGGCGCTGACGATCCCGGGCTACTTCGACCCCTGGAGCCGCAAGAACATGAACCTGGCGCCGGACGCGAACACGCCTGCGCCGCGCAGCGTCGGCGATCCGGACGCGATGCGTGCCGCGTACACGAGCGGCCACGTGTTCTCCGGGCGGCTCGACGTGCCGGCGATCGACCACCGCCAGTACATGGAGCGCGAGCTCGACATGCATAACGCGCACCAGAGCTTCGCGGTGCGCCAGCGCGTGCTCGACCGCATGGGCCACAGCGACAACCTGGTGATCTGGTTCACCGACACGATCCCCAACACGCCGAAGGCCAGCAACACGCTCGACGCGCTCGCGGTGATGGACCAGTGGCTCACGAACATCCGCGCTCACCCGCACAGAACCGTCGCGCAGAACAAGCCCCCGATGGCGGTGGACGCCTGCTTCGACCGTTTCGGTGCGCCGATGGCGTCGGGACCGGGCGTGTGGTCGGGCATCCTGGACGGCCAGGCGCCGGGCGCCTGCACCGCGGCCTTCCCGCTGTACGGCACGAGCCGGATCGTGGCCGGCGCGCCGATCACCGGCGCGATGTACCGCTGCGCGCTCAAGAGCGTGGAGCAGGCGGTGGCCGATGGCACCTACGCGCCGTGGACGCCGGGGCCCGACGACGTGGCGACGCTCAAGAAGATCTTCCCCGCCGGGGTCTGCGACTACGGCCGGCCCGACCAGGCCCGCCCGGCGTCGTGACGAGGGGGCCGGCCGGCGCCGCGGCGCCGGCCGGCCCGCAGTCCGTCAGAACCGCCCGCTCAGGCTCAGCGCGAGCATCGGCGAGGTGCCGACGTCTTCCGAGTACAGCGTGCGGCCGCCGGCCGCGTTGACCTCGATCTGGCCGGCGAAGTCGGCGCCGACGAAGGCCGACAGCGTGATCTGCGGCGTGACGTGGTACTGCGCGCGCAGGAAGCCGACGACGCCCGACACGGTGCCGGTGCCCCCGGGCGCGGCGGCCGAGGCGGCCGGCAGCCGGAAGCGCAGCGAGCGGTAGGCGCTGCCGACGCCGAACTCCCAGCCGTCGCCGCGGCCGTAGACGAGCTCGAGCCCGGCCGGGCCGGTCGGGCCGGCCGACAGCGGGTTCGCGAGCCGCCACCGCTCGTCGATCGCCCAGTCGACGAGCACGATCGGGAACACGGTGTCGTCGTCCAGCCCGGTGTAGTACGACGCGCCGAAGCCGATGAACTGCCGCGGCCCGGCGGCGTAGGTCAGCGCCGCCACGCTGCCGTAGCGCGCGGCGTCGCGGCGCGGCGCCTTCTCGGCGCGCGCGAGCTGGTACGACGGGATCAGCGCCAGGCTCCACTGGCGGTCGATCCCGATGCGCAGCGGCAGCGACAGCGTGCCGACGTCGACCTCCGACCACGGGTCGAGCGAGGCGATGCCGCCGCTGCCCGAGAACGAGAAGCGGTGCAGCGCGCTCGCGAGGCCGACGCCCACGCTCGTCGTCGGGCTGGCCGCGTACGCGGCCGACAGCGATGCGCCGTAGGTGGCGAGCCGCACGCGCCCGCCGCCGTCGAGGTCGGCGCGGCCGAAGCCGGCGGCGGCGGCCGTGACGCCGAACGACCACGGCGAGCGGTCGGGCGCGCCCTGCGCGTGCGCGGGCAGCGCGAGCGTCGAGGCGAGCAGCAGCAGCGCGGGCAGCGCCGGTGAACGGGGGGCAGGAGCGGCAAGGGAACCTCCGAGGGGGTCAGGGCCGCCGCATTGTGCGCCGGCCCCGGCGCGGCTTCAGGCCTCGATCAAGCCCCAGCGCAGCGCTACCAGCGTCAGCTCCGACTGGTTGCTCGCGCCGAGCTTCTGCTTGACGTGGTACAGGTGCGTGCCCACCGTGCTCGGCGAGACGTTCAGCGCGGCGGCGATCTGCGCCACGCTGAGCCCGCGCGCGAGGTGCAGGAAGACGGAGAACTCGCGCTCGCTGAGCACGGCGGCCGGGCTCGCCTCGCCGGCGATCTGCGCCATCGCGAGCGCCTGCGCTGTCTGGGCGTCGAGGTAGCGCTCGCCGCGCGCGACGGCGCGCACGGCGGCGATCAGCGCCTCGGGCGCGCTGCGCTTGGCGAGGTAGCCGAGCGCCCCGGCGCGCAGCACGCGCTGCGGGTGCGCGGTGTCCTCGTGCGCCGACAGCGCCAGCACGCGGGCCTTCGGGTCCTGGGCGAGCAGGCGGCGGATCGCCTCGAGCCCGCCCATGCCGGGCATCGAGAGGTCCATCACGACGACGTCGGGGCCCGCCTGCGCGTAGGCCGGCAGCGCTTCCTCGCCGCTGCCGCACTCGGCCACGACGTCGATGCCGGCGTCGGCGAGCAGCATGCGGAAGCCCATGCGCACGAGCACGTGGTCGTCGACGAGCATGACGCGGGTCATCGGCGGCGGATTGTCACGCGGGTTGCGGCAGGCTGACCTGCAGGTGCGCACCGCGCGGCGCGGCGGGCTCGAGCCGCATCTGCCCGCCCAGCGCCTCGACGCGCTCGGCGATCCAGCGCAGCCCGTAGTGTCCCGGTGCTGCGGTGCCCGCGGCCGGCAGCCCCTGGCCGTCGTCGTGCAGATCGAGCACGAGGCGGCCGTCGCGCACGCCGACCTGCACCCGCAGATGCCGCGCGCGGCCGTGGCGCAGCGCGTTCGTGATGCCCTCCTGCGCGGCGCGGTAGATCGCGAGCGCCGCGTCGACGCCGACCGGCACGTCGCCGAGCGCGAGCACGAGGTCGACCGTCACCTGCGGGTGGGCGCGGCGCGTGCGCTCGGCCAGGTCGTTCAGCGCCGCCTCCAGGCCGAGCTTGTCGAGCACCAGCGGCGCCAGGCGCGGGATCAGCCCGTGCATCGCGTCGTAGAGCTTGGACGACTCGTCGGCGATCAGCCGCGCCGCCTGCTCGGCGGTGGCGTCGACGCCGTGCACGCGCTGCGCGATCGACAGCGCCATGCTGCGCATCGCGGTCACCGACTGGCCGAGCTCGTCGTGCAGCTCGCGCGCGATCAGCCGCCGCTCCTGCTCGATGTGGTGGTCGATCCAGCGCGCGAGCTCGCGGCTGTCCGACAGCTCGCGCTCGGCGCGCATCGCGCGCCGCTCGGCCGCCAGGTTCTCGCGCAGCACGCCGACCATGCGGTTGAACGCGGCGCCGATCGTGGCCGCCTCGCGCCCGGGCAGCGGCGGCAGCTCGACGTCGAAGCGCCCGCGCTGCAGTTCGTTCAGGCCCTCGACGATGCGGCCGAACGGGCGCACTGCGCGCCCGACGCCCCACAGCACGAGGGCGTTGACGGCCACCAGCAGCGCCAGCGCCGCGCCGGCGAGGACGACGAACTCGTCCCAGGCGTCGAGCACGGCGCGCGACGCGTTCGAGCGCACGACGAGCTTGCCGTCGGGGAATTCGATTGCCTGCACGGTGGGCGGCGGGGCGATCAGGCGGTCGAACCACGCCGGGGCGTCGCGCCCGGCCTTGTACGGCGACGGCGGCGAGCGGTACAGCTCGGCGCCGTCGGGGCCGTACAGCGTGATGTCGTTCGACCGCACGCGGCCCACGCCTTCGAGGTAGGCGAGCATCGCCGCCGTGCCCTGCGCCGCGTAGCCCCAGGCGCTGCGGTTGAGCAGCTGCGACGCGACGCGGTTGGCCGCCACCGTCTCCTCCGCCACCGCGGCGCGCATCGCCCGGAACTGCAAGCCGAGCAGCGCGGCGACGAACAGCGCCGTCAGCGTGCCGACGATCAGGTTGATCTTCAGCCGCAGGCTCATCGTGCGGTCTCGAGGCGCGCGTCGTCGACGAGGCGCTCCAGCGCCGCCGTCATCGCCGCCATCATCGCCGGGTGCGTCGGGTCGTGGCCGGCGCCTGCGACGATCGCGAGCGTGCTGCCGGCGATCCGCGCGTGCGCCAGGCGCGCGCCGTCCGGCGGGCAGACGCGGTCGCGGGCGCCGTGCAGCAGGTGGGTCGGCACGCGCGGCAGCGCGTGCAGCCGCTCCAGCAGCGGCGGGTCGGCGAGCCAGCAGTCGTGCCGCAGGTAGTGCGCCTGCACGCGGTAGCGCTGCCGCAGCGCGTCGAAAGGCGGCGGGGCCGCAGGCGCGACGCCGCCCTGCAGCGACTGCTCGCAGCGCCACCAGGCGGCCACGACGGCGTGCTGCTCGGCGTCACCGCCGGCGTCGAGCCGTGCCGCCAGGTGCTCGACGAGCCGCACGCCCGCCGCGTCCGCCTCGGCCTGCCAGCGCCGCCACGCCGGTTCGCCGTCGCGGACGGCGGCGGCGAAGAACGCATCGACGTCGTCGCGGCGGGCGAGGAACAGGCCGCGCAGCACGAGCGCGGCGACCGCCTCCGGCTCGTCGAGCGCGTGCGCGAGCGCGAGCGTTGCGCCCCACGAGCCGCCGACGACGACCCAGCGCGCGATGCCGAGCGCGCGTCGCAGCGTGCGCAGGTCGGCGAGCAGGTGCGCCGTCGTGTTGTGCGCCGTCGCGCCGGCGGGCGTGCTGAGCCCGGCGCCGCGCTGGTCGACGCCGACGACGCGCCAGCGGCGCAGGTCGAACGGGCGCACGAGGGTGGGCGAGCAGCCCGACCCCGGGCCGCCGTGCAGCACCAGCGCCGGCTGGCCGGCCGGGGTGCCCCATTCGTGGACCTGCAGTTCGTGGCCGTCGCCCGCGGACAAGCGCCAGCGGCGCGGCGGCGCGGCGGCGGCCAGCACGGGGGCGACGGTGGGCTCGGCGGTCGGCACGGGTCAATGGTAGTGATCGCGCGGGCGGCGCCGCGGCGCGCGAATCATGAAAATCATGAGCCCCGAATCATGGCCGCGGGGCTGGGCGCCGCGGCGGCGCGGCGCCACCATACGGCACGGGATTCCGAATTCCCCGCCGTGCCGCCCGGCCCGGTGTCACCGCCCCAGGAGACTCACGATGCATTGGCAAACCCCCCAGGCCTGCGACCTGCGCTTCGGCTTCGAAATCACGATGTACGTCGCGGCTCGCTGAGCCGGGCCGACGAGGCCGACGCCCCGGGCGCGCCCCGGGGCGTTTCGTTTCCGCACCCCGTCACGCCCGCATGCGAATCACGGTGCTCGGCGCCGCCGCCGGCGGCGGCTTCCCGCAGTGGAACTGCAACTGCCGCAACTGCCGCGGCGTGCGCGACGGCAGCGTGCGCGCGAAGCCCCGCACGCAGTCGTCGATCTTCGTGCGCCCCGACGACGGTGCCGAGGGCGTGCTGTTCAACGCCTCGCCCGACATCCTCGAGCAGATCCGCGCGAACCCGGCGCTGCAGCCGGCGCGGCGCGTGCGCGACACCGCGATCGCCGGCGTCGTGCTGATGGACGGCCAGGTCGACCACACGACGGGGCTTTACATGCTGCGCGAGCGCGGCAGCCCGCTGCCGCTGTGGTGCACCGACCCGGTGGCCGAGGACCTGACGCAGGGCAACCCGATCTTCCGCGTCCTCGGCCACTTCTGCGGCGTCGAGCGGCACCGCATCGCGCTCGACGGCACCGCGTTCGAGGTGCCGGGCGTGCCGGGCCTGAGCTTTCGCGCGCTGCCGCTGCAGTCGAAGGCCGCGCCGTACTCGCCGCACCGCGACGCGCCGGTGGCGGGCGACAACATCGGCATCACGGTGACGGACCGCGCACGCGGCACGACGCTGTTCTACGCCCCCGGGCTCGGCGCGATCGAGCCGGCGGTGTTCGACGCGATGCACCGCGCCGACGCCGTGATGGTCGACGGCACGTTCTGGACCGACGACGAGATGATCGCGCTCGGCCTGTCGCGCAAGACGGCGCGCGACATCGGCCACCTGCCGCAGTCGGGCGCGGGCGGCATGATCGAGTGGATGGCCCGGCTGCCGGCGCGCACGCGGCGGCTGCTGATCCACGTCAACAACACCAACCCGATCCTCGACGAGGACTCGGCCGAGCGCGCCGCGCTCGCCGCCGAGCGCATCGAGGTGTGCGAAGACGGCATGGAGATCACGCTGTGACGATGCGCGCCGACCTGATCCAGGAAGCCCGCCACCCCGCCGACGGCGGCGAGCCGTGGCCGCGCGACGAGTTCGAGGCCAGGCTGCGCGAGCGCGGGCGGGCGTACCACATCCACCACCCGTTCAACGTGATGCTGAACACCGGCAAGGCCAGCCCCGAGCAGATCCGCGGCTGGGTCGCCAACCGGTTCTATTACCAGATCGCGATCCCGGTGAAGGACGCCGCGGTGCTCGCCAACTGCCCCGACCGCGACGTGCGCCGCGGCTGGGTGCAGCGCATCCTCGACCACGACGGCTTCGAGATCGAGACGCCGCAAGGCACCGTGCGCGACGCCGGCGGCATCGAGGCGTGGCTGCGCCTGGCGCAGGCGGTGGGGCTGAGCCGCGAGGAGGTGCTCGACCTGCGCCACGTCGTGCCCGGCGTGCGCTTCGCCGTCGACGCCTACGTCAACTTCGCGCGCCGCGCGCCGTGGCAGGAGGCGGTGTGCTCGTCGCTGACCGAGCTGTTCGCGCCCGAGATCCACAAGCAGCGCCTCGCGACCTGGCCCGAGCACTACAAGTGGATCGAGAGCGAGGGGCTGCAGTACTTCCGCAACCGCGTCAGCCAGGCGCGGCGCGACGTCGAGCAAGGGCTGGCGATCACGCTCGATCACTTCCGCACGCGCTCGCAGCAGGAACGCGCGCTCGAGGTACTGCAGTTCAAGCTCGACATCCTGTGGGCGATGAACGACGCGATGGCGCTGAAGTACGGGGTCGCGTCGTGAGCGTCGATCTCTGTGCCGACAGCCGCCCGCGCATCGGTGCGGGCTTTCGCCTGCAGTGGGAGCCGGCGCAGCAGTGCCACGTGCTGCTGTACCCCGAAGGCATGGTCAAGCTCAACCAGAGCGCCGGCGAAATCCTCAGGCGCTGCGACGGCGAGCGCACGCTGGCGGCGATCGTCGCCGACCTCGAGCAGGCGTTCTCGGCCACCGGCCTCGAAGGCGACGTGCGCGCGTTCCTCGACATCGCCACGCGCCAGCGCTGGGTGACCTGGGCATGACGACGAGCCCTGCCGCGCGCCCCGGCCCGCCGCTGTGGCTGCTGGCCGAGCTGACGTACCGCTGCCCGCTGCACTGCGTGTTCTGCTACAACCCGGTCGACTTCGCGACCCACGAGCGCGAACTGTCGACCGACGACTGGCTGCGCGTGCTGCGCGAAGGCCGCGAGATGGGCGCGGTGCAGCTCGGCCTGTCGGGCGGCGAGCCGCTGCTGCGCGACGACCTCGAGACGATCGTCGCCGAGGCGCGGCGGCTGGGCTACTACAGCAACCTGCTGACCTCGGGTGTGGGGCTGACGGCCGAGCGCGCCGCGGCGCTGAAGGCCGCCGGGCTGGACCACGTGCAGCTGTCGTTCCAGGACTCGACGCGCGAGATGAACGACTTCCTCTCGCACACGAAGACCTTCGAGCTGAAGAACCGCGTCGCGAAGATCATCAAGGACCAGGGCTGGCCGATGGTGATGAACGTCGTCATCCACCGGCTGAACATCGACCACATCGGCCGCATCATCGAGATGGCGCACGAGATGGGCGCCGAGTACATCGAGCTCGCCAACACGCAGTACTACTCGTGGGCGTTCGTCAACCGCGCGCAGCTGCTGCCCACGCGCGAGCAGCTCGAGCGCGCCGAGGCGGTGACCGACGAGTGGCGGCGGCGCGTCGGCGACGCGATGCGCATCTTCTTCGTCGCCCCCGACTACCACGAGGGCAAGGCCAAGAAGTGCGTCAACGGCTGGGGCAGCATGTTCCTCACCGTCACGCCCGACGGCACCGCGTTGCCGTGCCACACCGCGCGGATGCTGCCCGGGCTCGAGTTCCCGAACGTGCGCGACGCGGCGCTGCGCGAGATCTGGTTCGACAGCGCGGGCTTCAACCGCTTCCGCGGCACCGGCTGGATGAAGGAGCCGTGCGCGAGCTGCGCGCACAAGGAGGAAGACCTCGGCGGCTGCCGCTGCCAGGCCTACCTGATCGCGCACGACGCCGAGGCGGCCGACCCGGTGTGCCGCTTCAGCCCGCACCACGACAAGGTGCAGACGGCCGTGGCCGCCGCCGAGCGCGGCGTCGTCGAGCAGCCGCTGGTGTTCCGCGACCCGGTGAACTCGCGGCGGCTGAGCACACCCGCGGCCGGCGGCTGACGCGGCGCTACTGCTCGAGGCGCAGGATCTCGAGCTGCTCGGGCACGGTCTCGAACGTGCCGGTGCCGCCAGGCATCTGCATCAGCGGCTTGCCGTCGGCGCCGAGCAGCCACACCGTCGGGTACATCAGCCGGCGCTCGCGCGCGTCGCCGATCGCGCGCTGGAACTCGGTGTAGTTCAGGCTGCGCTCGCCGACGCGCAGGTGCACGCGGTCGGCGCCCGCGGCCAGCTCGCTGCGCAGGTCGACGACGAGGTAGTCGGCGGCGAAGTGCGGCACCAGCTCGGCGGCGTGCGCCGCGAGGAAGGCCTCGTATTTGCGGCAGAACGCGCAGTCGCGAGCGCCGAGGTAGACGTACAGCCGCTTGCCTTCGCGCTTCGCGCGTTCGAGCGCGGGCGTGAGGTCGAACTCGAGCCGCGTCGGGCGGCCCTGCGCCTCGACGACGATCGGCGCGTAGGCCACGGGCAGCCCCGCGCGCGCATCGGCCGCGGCGACGGCCACGGCGGCGGCGAGGATCAGCGTGCGCCTCACGGTGCGGTGCGCCTTCAGTCGACCACCAGCCGGCCGCTGTAGTGCAGGCCCTTCGTGTCGTCGACCTCGGCGCGCAGCTCGCCCGGGCCGCGCGGCACGAAGTGGAAGCGGAACATCGGGTTCTCGGCGATCGCGAACGTCAGCTCGGCGTCGAACAGCCGGCGGCCGTTCCACGTCACGTGCAGCTCGCGCACGTAGTGCGGCGGGATGAACATCACGGTGACGTGGTTCAGCTCGAAGCCGGTGTCGTTGGGGTGGATCACCTGGACCTCGGCCGGCGTCGGTGCGCCGGTCTTGACGCCTTCGGGCAGGCGCAGGATCGTCTTGCCGATCAGGTCGGGGCGGTCGCGGTTCGGCGGCGCCGAGCAGCCGCCCGAGACCTTGACGTAGCGCGAGTCCATGTGCAGCTGCCCGTCGGACAGTTCGGCGATCGCGCGCACGTGGCTGTATTCGTCGACGCGCAGCCGCGTCTCGAAGTCGGCCTGGCCGAGCTCGGGCGTGAGGTCGAGCACCGCGACGACCGGCGCCGGGTTCTTGTCGACGACGAGGTACAGCCGCCTGACGTACAGCGCCGGCGTCTGCGGCAGCTTCGAGACGACCTTGACCGGCACCGACGCGCCGAACGCCGCGCGCAGCGGCACGACGAGCTCGACGCGGCTCGGCGTGGCCGTGATCGGCCGGCTGCCGAACAGGTGCTGGCGCACGCGCTCGAACTCGGGCGACGAATCGGTGTGCGCCGCCGGCGCCGGCAGGCCGCCGGGTGCGGCGAACGCCGCCGGGACCGTGATCGCGCCGAGCAGCGACAGCACGCGGCGGCGGGGCAGGGCAGGGTCAGGCATCGGCGGGTTCTCCGTGGGCGTCACTTCGTCAGTTGCTCGCGTTCGAGGCGCAGGAACACGATCGAGGCGTTGCGGCGGTGGACGACGTCGGCCTGGTCCCAGGCCTCGAACTCGGGCAACACGGCCAGTTCGGGCACCTCGGCGAGCGCGGCACCGCTTTCGAACAGGTCACGCACGCGCGCCTGCAGCTGGCGCAGGTAGCGCTCGACGGTGTCGATCAGCGCCGGGCCGGCGACGGGGCCATGGCCGGGCACGATCGCGGTGATCGGCAGCCTTCGCAGCGCGTCGAGGGCGCGCAGCCACCCGTCGAGGTCGGCGTCCTGCACGTCGGGGATGCGCCGGTGGTCGAGCAGGCCGCCGGCGAACAGCACGCCGCTGCGCTCGTCGAACACCGCGACCGCGCCGGGGCCGCTCGCGAGCCCGAAGTCGAGC
>CALIDR010000213.1 GCA_938022295.1 uncultured Burkholderiaceae bacterium | reverse complement strand
TGGTTGCCGCCTGCGGTGGCAGCGATCCCGACGAGCCCGGCACCGGGTCGCCTTCGGGCGCGCCGACGGCGCCGCCGGCCGGCGGCTTCAAGGCGCTCGTCTCGTTCGGCGACAGCCTGAGCGACCTGGGCACCTACGCGCCGGCCACGTCGCTCACCGGCGACGGCCAGCCGCCGTACTTCGGCGGCAAGTTCACGACCAACGGGCCCGGCGCGACGGTGTGGGTGGAGAACGTCGCTGCCGCACTCGGGCTGATCGTGACGCCGGCCGAAGTCGGCTTCGCCGGCCAGTCGGTGGCGTGCCCGGCGGCGGCGCAGGGGCTCGCCACGACCTGCACCGGCTACGCGCAGGGCGGCTCGCGGGTGACCGATCCGAACGGCATCGGCCGCGACACCGGCGCGCTGACGGTGCCGGTGAAGACGCAGATCGCACGCCATCTGGAGCGCTTCGGCGGCTTCGGCGCCAACGACCTGGTGATGGTGTTCGGCGGCAACAACGACGCCTTCGTGCAGTTCGGCGCCTTCACCGCGGCAGCCGCCCAGATCCAGGCCCAGGCGCAGGCCGGGCAGCTCAGCCCCGACGACGCGTCCGCCGCGCTGCTGGCCGCGCAGCTGCGGGCGTTCGCGGCGATGAAGGCGGCGGCCCTCGAGCTCGCCGATTACGTGCAGCGCGACATCCTCGGCCGCGGCGCGCGCTACGTCGTGGTCTGGAACCTGCCCGATTCGACGCTGTCGCCGTTCGGCCAGTCGCTGCCGGAATCGGTGCGCCCGGTGCTCGGGGACCTCGTCGAGGTCTTCAACCTCTGGCTGCGCGAGGGGCTGAAAGGGCAGCCGGTGCGCATCGTCGACGCCTACGCGGCGTTCGAGGACGTCTACCGCCACCCGGGCCGCTACGGTGTCGCGAACAACACCGTGCCGGCGTGCGATGCCGCCAAGATCGCCGCGATCACCGCCGGCGCGGTCACCGAAGGCTCGTCGCTGTTCTGCAACGCCACCCCCGGCGTACCGTTCAACGGGCTGCGCGACGGCGCCGACGTCGTGACCTGGCAGTTCGCCGACGGCGTGCACCCGACCACCGGCGGCCACAAGCTGATCAGCGACCTCGCGCTGCAGTCGCTGCAGGCGTTCGGCTGGCTGAACTGAACGCCCGACGAGGAGAGCCCAGATGACCCGTTCGATGCGGTCCTTCGCCCTCGCCGCGGCGGCCCTGGCTGCCGGCGCCGCGCAAGCCCAGTCCGGCGCGTGGAGCGGCCTCGCCGGCGCGTTCGCGCAGCCGGTGGCGCAGCCCAACGTCGTCAAGGGCGGCGCGATCTACTACCAGACGCACTCGAAGACCGACGGCATCCGCGGCATCGGCATCCCCCCCGGCGCCGACGCGAAGACCGGCAACGCCTGGACCGTGGTCGCCACCTACGAGCGGCTGCTGACCCCCCACCTCGGCGTGGAGGCGGTGATCGGCTGGCCGCCGACGATCAAGGCGCGGGCGACCGGCACGGTGTCGTTCCTCGGCGACGACGTGCTCGAGGCGAAGAACGTCTCGCCGACGCTGCTGCTCAACTACCACTTCGGCGGCGAAGGCGACGCGCTGCGCCCCTACGTCGGCGCCGGCCTCAACTACACCCGCTTCGCCGACGTGCGCACGACGCTGCCGGTGGACCGCGTCGAGATGGGCGACTCGTGGGGCTGGGCGGTGCAGCTCGGCGTCGACTACCGGATCGCGCCGCAGTGGGGCCTGTTCGCGAGCGTGGCGCGGGTCGACGTGCAGAGCAAGCTCGTGGCCACCGGGGCGACGGTGCTGACGACGACGATCGACTTCCGGCCGGTGACCTACGCGTTCGGAGTCTCGTACCGGTTCTGACCGCCCGCGGTCAGGACCGGCCGGGGCGGCCCGACGGCTGCGCGCGCCGCGTCTCGACGATCTTGACCGCGAGGATGCTCGCCGCCAGCGCGAGCGTGGTCGCGTTGGCGACGATGATGGGCCACTGGCCGATCGCGATGCCGTAGGCCAGCCACAGCGCCACGCCGAGCGTGAAGCTCGCGTACATGCCGAGCGAGATGCCGCTGACGTCGCGGGTGCGGAACGTCAGCCACGCCTGCGGCACGAACGACGCCGTCGTCAGCACGGCCGCGGCGTAGCCGATCCAGTCGGTCGCCGCGGTCACGGCCGCCGCCCCGCGTCGTCGATCGTCCACTGCACCAGCGCGTCGAGCGCCGGGCGCGCGGCGGCCGCGTTCGGGTGCTGCACGATCGCCACCAGCACGTAGCGCCGCCCGCTCGAGCCGAGCACGTAGCCCGCGACGCCCGCGACGTCGCGCAGCGAGCCGGTCTTCAGGTGCGCGCGGCCGGTCGTCGCGCGCGATCGGCGCAGCGTGCCGTCCAGGCCGCTGACGGGCAGCGAGGCGACGAGCTCGGGCATCACCGCGCTGCCCCATGCCACCTGCAGCAGCCGCGCGAGCCACTGCGCCGTCATCCGCGTCTCGCGCGACAGGCCCGAGCCGTTGTCGAGCCGGAACGCCGGCTCGGGCTCGCCGAAGCGCTCGACGACCCAGCGCCCGAGCGCCGCGCGCGCCGCCTCCGGCGTGGCCGGCGCGTCGCCCGCCGCGGCCAGCGTCAGGAACAGCTGCTGCGCCATCACGTTGTTGCTGAACTTGTTGATCTCGCGCACCACCGCCGCCAGCGGCGGCGACTCGAACTCGAACGTCGGCGGCGCCGCCGGCGCGCGGCCGTCGCGCACCGTGCCGGCGAGCCGGCCGCCGCCGTCGGCCCACAGCGCGCGCAGCAGGCGGGCGTTGTAGCCGTCGGGGTCGGCGTAGGCCACGGGCCACGCGCGCTCGCCGCAGCTCGCCGGGTAGGCGCCTTCGAAGCGCACGCGCGCCGGGTCGTCGAGGCGGGCCTTCAGCGCGGCGCGCCAGTCGTTGCAGGCGCCGCCGCGCGCGAGCGGCACCTCGGCGTCGACGGCCACGCCGTCCAGCCGCGGCTCGACGCCGACGACGGCGACCCCGCGCGCCGCATCGGGCGCGAAGCGGTAGGTGACCGCCTTGTAGTTCAGCAGCAGCGCGTCGGGCTTGACGTTGTACGGGCGCAGCGGCTCGCCGTCGAAGTCGGCCGGGCTGCGCTCGGGCGCGGCGAAGGCGCTGCGGTCGAGCACGATGTCGCCGCCGATCTCGCGCACGCCGAGCTGGCGCACGCGCTGCAGCAGCAGCCACACGCGCTCGACGGTGAGCGTCGGGTCGCCGCTGCCGCGGATCACGAGCGAGCCGTCGAGCACGCCGTCCTTCACCGGGCCGTCGAGCCAGACGCCGGTCTTCCACGTCCACGCCGGCCCGAGCAGGTCGAGCGCGGCGTAGGTCGTCGCGAGCTTGGTCAGCGACGCCGGGTTGACCCAGGCACGGCCCTCGTGGAACAGCACCGGCGCGCCGCTGCCGGCTTCCTGCACGACGACCGACAGGTGCTCGGCCTCGACCCTGGCGCGCTGCAGCGCGTGGCGCACCTCGGGCGGCAGCGCCGTCGACGCCGCCGCGGCGCCGGCGGCCGCGGCGAGCACCAGCACCGCGGCGCGGCGCGCCCACCGGACACGGGACGGCGCGGGGCGGCGCCGGGGCGACAGACCGAGCATCGGGGAATGATCGCACGGCTACACTGCCCAGCCATGTCGCCGCCCGTGCCGCCCGCGCCCGCGAACCCGGCGCGCGCGGGCTGGATCGGCGCCGCGTGCGCGGTCGCCGTGCTCGCGATCTGGTCGTCGTTCATCGTCGTCGCGCGCTTCGGCGCCCACCGCGCGCTGACGCCGTTCGACATCGCGTTCGTGCGCTTCGTGTTCTCGGGCCTCGTCGTCGTCGGCGTGCTGGCGTGGCTCGCGTGGCGCCGCGGGCGGCATCCGCTGGCCGGCCTCGGCTGGCGGCGCAGCACCGCGCTGGCGGCCACCGCGGGCGTGGGCTACTGCACGCTCGCCTACAGCGGCTTCCTGTTCGCCCCGGCCGCGCACGCCGCGGTGCTGATGCCCGGCTCGCTGCCGCTGTGGACCGCGCTGTTCGCGCTCGTGCTGGTGGGCGAGCGCATCACGCCGCGGCGCGCGCTCGGGCTGGCGCTGATCGTCGGCGGCGACCTGCTCGTCGGCGGGGCGAGCCTCGTGCGCGCGTTCGACGGCGACGCCACCTGGCGCGGCGACGCGCTGTTCCTCGCCGCGGCGATGACGTGGAGCCTGTACACCGTGCTGTGCCGGCGCTGGCAGGTCGACGCGGTGGCGGCGACGATGGCGATCGCGGTCGGGTGCCTCGCGACCTACGTGCCGGTCTACGCGCTCGGCACCGCGCTCGGCGCCTGGCCGAGCGGCCTGGCGGTCGCGCCGTGGAGCGAGATCGCGTGGCAGGCGCTGTTCCACGGCGGGCTGTCGATGCTGGTGGCCGGCGTCGCGTTCACCTACGCCGTGCGCACGTTCGGCCCGGTGCGCACGACGATGGTCACCGCCCTCGTGCCCGGCATCGCGGCGCTGGCGGCGGTGCCGCTGCTCGGCGAGCCGCTGACCGCGCACGCCGCGGCCGGGCTCGTCTGCGTCACCGCCGGGCTGCTGGTGGGGCTGCGCGGCGCCCGGCCGGCGCCGCTGCGGCCGCAGGCGGCCTGAGGAGGCAGCCGATGGGCCCGGCGCGGCTGGCCGCGATCGACACCTCGACCGAGCGCCTCGTGCTCGCGGTGCAGGGGCCGGCCGGCGCGTTCACGCTCGACGAGCCGGGCGGCGCGCGGGCGTCGGCGCGGCTGCTGCCGGCGCTGCGCGAGCTGCTCGACCGCGCCGGGCTGCACCCCGCGGACCTCGACGCGGTCGCGTTCGCCCGCGGGCCGGGCGCCTTCACCGGGCTGCGCGTGGCCTGCGCCACGGCGCAGGGGCTCGCGCTCGGCCTCGCGCGGCCGGTGCTGCCGCTGGACAGCCTGCAGCTCGTCGCCGAGGCCGCCGACGCCGGCGACCCGCGACCCGAGTGGTGGGTCGCGATGGACGCGCGGATGGACGAGGTCTACGCCGCCGCCTACCGGCGCGACGGCGAGCGCTGGCTGGCGGTGGAGGCGCCCGCGCTGTGGACGCTGCAGGCGCTGCGCGCGCGCTGGCAGGCGCAGCCGCCGCGCGCGGTGGCCGGCTCGGCGCCGGCGGCGTTCGGCGACCGCCTCGGCCTGCCGAGCGGGGTGCCCACTGCCGAAGGCGACGCCCGCGCACCGGCGCTGCTGCGGCTGGCGCAGGCGGCGTGGGCCGCAGGCGCCGGCATCGACGCCGCGCAGGCGCTGCCGCTGTACCTGCGCGACAAGGTCGCGCTGACCACCGCCGAACGCGACGCCGCGCGCCGGGCCGCCGCGGTCACGCCGCGATGAACGCGCTGCCGCAGCCCGACGACGCGCCGCGCCTGGTGCCGATGCGGCTGGCCGACCTGGACGAGGTGCACGCGGTGGAGGTCAGCGCCTACGGCTTTCCGTGGACGCGCGGCAACCTGCTCGACTCGATCCTCGCCGGGCACCTGGCCGAGGTGCTGCGCGCCCCGGACGGCACCCTGCTCGGCTACTGGATCGCGATGCCGGGGGTCGACGAGGTGCACCTGCTGAACCTCGCGGTGGCGCCGGCGCACCAGCACCGCGGCCACGCGCGGCGCATGCTCGACGCGCTGGTGCGCCGCTGCCGCGCGCTCGGCGCGCGCGTGCTGTGG
>CALIDR010000212.1 GCA_938022295.1 uncultured Burkholderiaceae bacterium | reverse complement strand
CGGCCGATCGGCCGCCGCTGGGCCGGCAAGCCGTCGTCAGGCCGCATTCCGGGAGGCAACTCCACTTTTCGCCATGCAAAAATCGGCGAAAACCCGCACAATGGCCCGATGAAGCGAAAGGAAGGTCAGGCGCCGACGATCCAGGTGCTCGAACGCACGTTCGCGCTGCTCGACGTGCTGGCGTCGCACAACGACCCGGTGTCGCTGAAGGAGATCAGCGAGCGCACCGGGCTGCACCCGTCGACCGCGCACCGCATTCTCAACGACCTCGCCGCCGGGCGCTTCGTCGACCGCCCCGAGGCCGGCAGCTACCGGCTGGGCATGCGCCTGCTCGAGCTCGGCAACCTCGTGAAGGCGAGGCTGGACGTGCGCGAGGCGGCGCTGGCGCCGATGCGCGAGCTGCACAAGCTGACGCACCAGCCGGTGAACCTGTCGGTGCGGCAGGGCGACGAGATCGTCTACATCGAGCGCACCTACAGCGAGCGCTCGGGGATGCAGGTCGTGCGCGCCGTCGGCGGGCGCGCGCCGCTGCACCTGACGTCGGTCGGCAAGCTGTTCCTCGCCTACGACGACCCGGCGCGCGTGCGCGCCTACGCGACGCGCACCGGCCTGGCCGGCCACACGCGCAACAGCATCACCGACCTCGCGCGCCTGGAGCGCGAGCTCGCGCAGGTGCGCGCCCACAACGTGGCGCGCGACGACGAGGAGCTAGAGCTCGGCGTGCGCTGCATGGCCGCCGGCATCTTCGACGATCAGCACAAGCTCGTCGCGGGGCTGTCGGTGTCGGCGCCCGCGGACCGCCTCGAGGAGGCGTGGCTCGACAAGGTCAAGGCGACCGCCGCCCAGATCTCGGCCGAGCTCGGCCACCGGCCCGGCACCGCGCCGCCGCCGCGGCGCTGACGGCGCGCCGGCTCAGGAGCCGGGCAGCGCGAACGTGGCCGGCGTGTCGTCGCCGGTCAGCCACTGGCGCAGCCGTTCGGCATCGGCGATGCGCGAATAGCGCCCGGCCGAATCGAGCAGCACCATGATGAGCTTGCGGCCGGCGAGCTCGGCCTGCATCACGACGCAGCGCCCGGCCTCGGCGATGTAGCCCGTCTTCTGCAGCCCGATCGACCACTGCGGGCTGAACACGAGGCCGTTGGAGTTGCGGAACTGCAGCTCGCGCGGGCCGACCGCGACGTGCTTCTCGGGCGACGTCGACAGCTCGCGGATCAGGTCGTGCGCGTAGGCCGCCTTGACGAGCAGCGCGAGGTCCTTGGCGCTGGACTGATTGCGGCTCGACAGCCCGGTGGGCTCGACGTAGCGCGTGTCGTGCATGCCGAGTGCGCGCGCCTTGGCGTTCATCGCGGCGACGAAAGCCGGCAGCCCGCCCGGGTAGTGGCGGCCGAGCGCGTTGGCGGCACGGTTCTCGGACGACATCAGCGCCAGGTGCAGCATCTCGCCGCGCGTCAGCCGCGCGCCGAGCGCGAGCCGCGAGCCGGTGCCCTTCTCGGTGTCGACGTCGGCCTGCGTGATCGTCAGCACCTCGTCCAGCGGCTGGCCGGCCTCGGTGACGACGAGCGCCGTCATCAGCTTCGTGATCGAGGCGATCGGCAGCACCGCCTGCGGGTTCTTGCTGAACAGGACCTCGTCGGTGTCTTGGTCGACGACGAGCGCGACGCTCGACTTCAGCTCCAGCGGGTCGGGCGTGTCGTGCAGGCCGAACACCTGCCCGTACGACGGCCGCGGCGGCACGTGGGCGACCGCGCGCGGTGGGGCGGCCTTCGACTTGCGAACCGTCTTCTGGCTGCTCGCCGAGGGCTTCGTCGTCTTCTGCGGCGCCGGCTTGGCCGCCGACGGCTTCGACTTGGCCGGCGTGGCCGCCGCGGCAGGTGCCCAGGCGACGACGGCGGCCACGGCCAACGTCGCGCCCACCGCCCACGATCGCATGCCCTTCCGCACCCCGTGTGTCACCACCTCTCCTCGCCCCGTCGACCGTCGGCGACGAGTGTAGGGCCAACAGAAAACGCACGCAAGATCAGCAACTTGCGTGATTTTCCTCAAGTGGGGCCGGGAGCCGCCCGGCGACGCCGGGGGCGGTGCCCCGGCGGCCCGCGGCGCTCAGCCCTGAGCGGCCACGCGTTCGGTCTTGCTGTGCAGCTTGTTCAGCGCCGCCAGGTACGCCTTGGCCGAGGCCACGACGATGTCCGGATCGGCACCGACGCCGTTGACGACGCGCCCGCCGTGCTGCAGGCGCACCGTCACTTCGCCCTGCGATTCTGTGGACCCGCTGGTGATCGCATTGACCGAATAGAGCAGCAGTTCGGCGCCGGATTTCACCTTCGACTCGATCGCCTTCAGGCTCGCGTCGACGGGCCCGTTGCCGTGGCTCTCCGCGTGGAACTCCTGGCCGCCGATCGCGAAGGTGACGCTCGCGTGCGGGCGCTCGCCGGTCTCGGAGTGCTGCGCGAGCGCGAGCAGCCGGTAGTGCTCCTGCTCGGCGGTGACGGATTCGTCGCCGACGAGGGCGATGATGTCCTCGTCGAAGATCTCGCTCTTGCGGTCGGCCAGGTCCTTGAAGCGCGCGAACGCGGCGTTGATCTCGGCCTCCGACTCGAGCTCGATGCCGAGGTCCTGCAGCCGCTGCTTGAACGCGTTGCGCCCGGACAGCTTGCCGAGCACGATCTTGTTGGCCGCCCAGCCGACGTCCTCGGCACGCATGATCTCGTAGGTGTCGCGCGCCTTGAGCACGCCGTCCTGGTGGATGCCGCTCGCGTGGGCGAACGCGTTGGCGCCGACCACCGCCTTGTTCGGCTGCACGACGAAGCCGGTCGTCTGGCTGACCATGCGCGAGGCGGGCACGATCTGCGTCGTGTCGATGCCGACGTCGAGCCCGTAGTAGTCGCGCCGCGTCTTCACCGCCATCACGACTTCCTCGAGCGAGCAGTTGCCCGCGCGCTCGCCGAGGCCATTGATCGTGCACTCGACCTGGCGCGCGCCGCCGATCTTGACACCGGCCAGCGAGTTCGCGACCGCCATCCCGAGGTCGTTGTGGCAGTGCACGCTCCAGATCGCCTTGCCCGAGTTCGGGATGCGCTCGCGCAGCTGGCGGATGAAGTGGCCGTACAGCTCGGGCACCGCGTAGCCGACCGTGTCGGGAATGTTGATCGTGCCCGCGCCCTCGGCGATCACGGCCTCGAGCACCTGGCACAGGAAGTCGGGGTCGCTGCGGTAGCCGTCCTCGGGCGAGAACTCGACGTCGTCGCACAGGTTGCGCGCGAAGCGCACCGCGAGCTTCGCCTGCTCGAGCACCTGCTCGCGCGTCATGCGCAGCTTCTTGGCCATGTGCAGCTCGCTGGTGGCGATGAAGGTGTGGATGCGCGCGCGCGGCGCGCCCTTCAGCGCCTCGGCGGCACGCGCGATGTCGCGGTCGTTGGCGCGCGCGAGCGAACACACCGTCGAGTCCTTGACGTGGTCGGCGATCGCCTTGACGGCCTCGAAGTCGCCGTTGCTCGACGCCGCGAAGCCGGCCTCGATGACGTCCACGCGCAGCCGCTCGAGCTGGCGCGCGATGCGCAGCTTCTCCTCGCGCGTCATCGAGGCGCCGGGCGACTGCTCGCCGTCGCGCAACGTGGTGTCGAAGATGATCAGCTTGTCGGTCATGGCGGTCTCCGGCGTCGTGGGCTGGGGGCGGAAAAGCAAACGGCCCGCTGCGGGTGGGCATGCGGGCCGTTGATGCGGAACAGACGGTCGAGGTCGATCAGCGCGCCCGGGGCACTCCGAGTCCTAGCAGGGCGAGCGAAGGCGACGACATGCGGCGAATGTAGCACGAACGGCGCGCGCCCTGCATCAGCGGTGCAGACCCGCCTCGTCGGGCTCGTCGGTGGACACCGCGATCACGCTCACCGGCTTGCCCTTGCGCTTGCGCCACGCGTAGACGACGTAGCCCGACACGCCGTAGGCGCAGAACACCGCGAACAGCACCAGCGGCGGGTGAATCGTGACCAGCGCGATCGCCAGCGCGATCGCGACGACGACGACGAACGGCACCGACTTGCGCAGGTTGATGTCCTTGAAGCTGTAGAACGGCACGTTGGTGACCATCGTCAGCCCGGCGTACAGCGTCAGCGCGAACGCGCCCCAGGCGAGCCAGTCGATGCGCGTCGCGCCGCGGATGCCGGCGTCGTCCATCACCCAGATGAAGCCGACGACGAGGGCCGCGGCCGCCGGGCTCGGCAGGCCCTGGAACCAGCGCTTGTCGATCACGCCGATGTTCGTGTTGAAGCGCGCCAGCCGCAGCGCCGCGCAGGCGCAGTAGACGAAGGCCGCGATCCAGCCGAGCTTGCCCAGGCCGCTCAGCGCCCAGACGTAGACGATCAGCGCCGGCGCGGCGCCGAAGCTGACCATGTCGGCGAGGCTGTCCATCTGCTCGCCGAACGCGCTTTGCGTGTTCGTCATCCGGGCGACGCGGCCGTCGAGGCTGTCGAGCACCATCGCCGCGAAGATGCCGATCGCCGACTGCTCGAAGCGGCCGTTCATCGCCATCACGATGCCGTAGAAACCGCCGAACAGCGCCGCGACCGTGAACAGATTGGGCAGGATGTAGATGCCCTTGCGGCGCGGTCGCAGCGGCACCTCGGCCGGCAGGGGCTCGTCCGGCAGCAAGGAGGATCGGTGCTCGTCGGTCATGCGGAAAGGATAACGCCCGCCGCCAGCGGGCGATCAAGTGCGGCGGCGGGCGGCCGAAAGCCGCAGCAGGACAAACCGCCGTCATGATCGTCGAACTGGCCGCCGTCGCCAGCGCCGCCTGCCTCTTCGTGCTGGCGATGGCGCTGTGGGTGGCTTCGCGCCACGTGCGCCTGCGAGAGGCGCTGCGCGACGCCGCGCGTGCCGAGTTTGGTGTCGGCTGCGGACTGCTCGTGCGCGTCTGGGCGCCCGACAGCGAGTACGGCGCGCTGCTCGTGCTGGCCACCCTCGCGTACGCGGCGCACGGGGTGTGGATCCACATGGCGATGCGCCGGCTGCGCGGCTGGGATCCGGCGCCGGGATGGCACGCCGCGGTGATGGTCGCCGCCGTGACGACGGTGGGCGCCGGCCTGTGGTGGCCGGGTGCGGCGTATGCCGGCCTCGGGCTGTGCTACCTGCTGATGGCCGGCGTCTACGCCGCCGTGCTCGTCCCGGCGCTGCGCGGCACCACCGGGCACGAGAAGGCGCCGCTCGCGCTGCTGGGCGTCTGCGGCGCCCTGTGCACCGTGATGTATGTCGCCTGGGGCGGGGCGATGATCGCCGCGCCCGACCTCGTGCGTGCCGAGGGCCGGGGGGCGCCGCTGGCCGCCAGCTTCCTGTTCGGCCTGTGGCTCAACCTGGTGGCCACGGGCTGCTACCTGATGCTCGTGCTGCGCCAGTTGCTCGGCGAGATCGAGGCCCTCGCCGTCACCGACCCGCTGACCGGCGCCCGCAACCGTCGCGCGCTGGCGTCGTACGAGCAGCAGCGCACGGCCGCCGCGTCCGGCGCCGCGCCGGCGCCAGCCCGGGCCCGCGGCCTGATCGCGATCGACATCGACCACTTCAAGCAGATCAACGACACGCGAGGCCACACGGTCGGCGACGAAGTGCTCGCCGCCTGCGCCAGCCGGCTGCGCGCCCAGATGCGCGCCTGGGACACGCTGGTGCGCATGGGCGGCGAGGAGTTTCTCGTCATCCTCGAAGGCGCCGACCGCGACGTCACGCAGGCGGTGGCCGAGCGGATGCGGGCGGCGGTGGCGGGCGACCCGGTGCCGGTGAGCGACGGCGCTGCGGTGGCGATCACGATCAGTCTCGGCACCGCCGACGGCACCGGCGTGGACCTCGTCGCGGACGCGAGGCGCGCCGATCGGGCCCTGTACCGCGCCAAGCGAGAGGGCCGCAACCGCGTCGTCGCCGACGCCGGCACCGACGAGGCGCACAGCCCGCCCGCTGGCGCGACGGCCACGCCGGCGTAGCCCTCGCCCGCGGCGTGCCCGCGAGGCCGCGCGCCTTCAGTTGCGGCTCTTGTCGACCAGCTTGTTGGCCTTGATCCAGGGCATCATCGCGCGCAGCTTCTCGCCGACGACCTCGATCTCGTGCTCGGCCATCAGGCGGCGGCGCGACAGCAGCGTCGGCGCGCCGGCGCGGTTCTCGAGGATGAAGCTCTTGGCGTACTCGCCGCTCTGGATGTCGCGCAGCGCCTGGCGCATCGCCTGCTTCGTCTGCTCGGTGATGATCTTGGGCCCGGTCACGTACTCGCCGTACTCGGCGTTGTTCGAGATCGAGTAGTTCATGTTCGCGATGCCGCCCTCGTAGATCAGGTCGACGATCAGCTTGAGCTCGTGCAGGCACTCGAAGTACGCCATCTCGGGCGCGTAGCCGGCTTCGACCAGCGTCTCGAAGCCCGCCTTGATCAGCTCGACGGTGCCGCCGCAAAGCACCGCCTGCTCGCCGAAGAGGTCGGTCTCGGTCTCCTCGCGGAAGTTGGTCTCGATGATGCCGGCCTTGCCGCCGCCGTTGGCCGCGGCGTACGACAGCGCGAGGTCGCGCGCCTTGCCGCTCTTGTCCTGGTGCACCGCGATCAGGTGCGGCACGCCGCCGCCGCGGGTGTAGGTGTCGCGCACGGTGTGGCCGGGTGCCTTCGGCGCGACCATCCAGACGTCGAGGTCGGCGCGCGGCACGACCTGGCCGTAGTGCACGTTGAAGCCGTGCGCGAAGGCGAGTGAGGCACCCTCGCGGATGTGCGGCTCGACGTCGTTCTTGTAGACGGCGGCGATCTGCTCGTCGGGCAGCAGGATCATCACGACGTCGGCGGTCTTGACCGCGTCGGCCACCTCGGCCACCTTCAGCCCGGCCTTCTCCGCCTTGGGCCAGCTCGCGCCGCCGCGGCGCAGGCCGACCGTGACCTTGACGCCGCTGTCGTTGAGGTTCTGCGCGTGCGCGTGGCCCTGCGAGCCGTAGCCGACGATCGCGACCTGCTTGCCCTTGATCAGGCTCAGGTCGGCGTCCTTGTCGTAGTAGACCTTCATGGTGCTCTCTCCAGTGAATCCAGTGGAATGGCGACGGCGGGCGCTCAGATCCTGAGGATCCGCTCGCCGCGGCCGATGCCGCAGGCGCCGGTGCGCACCGTCTCGAGGATCGCGCCGCGCTCGAGTGCGGCGAGGAACGCGTCGAGCTTGGCGCTGTCGCCCGTCAGCTCGATCGTGTACGACTTCTCGGTGACGTCGATGATGCGGCCGCGGAAGATGTCGGCCATGCGCTTCATCTCCTCGCGCTCCTTGCCCACCGCGCGCACCTTGACGAGCATCAGCTCGCGCTCGGTGAAGCTGCCCTCGGTCAGGTCGACGACCTTGACGACCTCGATCAGCCGGTTCAGGTGCTTCGTGATCTGCTCGAGCACCTCGTCGCTGCCGGTGGTCACGATCGTCATCCGCGACAGCGACGGGTCCTCGGTGGGCGCCACCGTCAGGCTCTCGATGTTGTAGCCGCGCGCCGAGAACAGCGCGACGACGCGCGACAGCGCGCCGGGCTCGTTCTCGAGCAGCAGGGCGATGATGTGTTTCATGGGCGTTCGTCCTTCGCGCTCTTCGGCGCCCGCCGCGGTAACGGCAGGGCCTTGGCCACGCTCTTCGAAGTCAGTGGGGGAAACGGTCGTCGGCCGCTCGCCGCCGCGATGTCCGGGCCCCCGGCGGCGCGGTCACGCCGCGTCGGGCGCCGGCATCGCGCCGGGTCACAGGTCCTCGGACCCGAGCAGCATCTCGGTGATGCCCTTGCCGGCCTGCACCATCGGCCACACGTTCTCGGTCGGGTCGGTGCGGATGTCGAGGAACACGGTGCGGTCCTTCAGCCGGATCGCCTCGCGCAGCGCCGGCTCGACGTCGGCCGGCCGCTCGATCAGCATGCCGACGTGCCCGTAGGCCTCGGCGAGCTTGACGAAGTCCGGCAGCGCGTCCATGTAGCTGTGCGAGTAGCGCCCGCCGTAGTCGAGCTGCTGCCACTGCCGCACCATGCCCAGGTAGCGGTTGTTCAGCGAGACGATCTTGACCGGCGTGTCGTACTGCTTGCAGGTGGACAGCTCCTGCAGGCACATCTGGATCGAGCCCTCGCCGGTGATGCAGAACACGTCGGCGTCGGGCTTGGCGAGCTTGATGCCCATCGCGTAGGGCAGCCCGACGCCCATCGTGCCGAGGCCGCCGGAGTTGATCCACCGCCGCGGCTCCTCGAAGCCGTAGAACTGCGCCGCCCACATCTGGTGCTGGCCGACGTCGGAGGTGACGTAGCAGTCGGTGCCCTTCGTCAGCTCCCACAGCTTCTCGACGACGTACTGCGGCTTGATCACCTCGTGGCTCTTGCGGTAGGCGAGGCAGTTGCGGCCGCGCCACTCGTTGACCTGCGCCCACCAGGCGCCGAGCGCCTGCGGGTCGAGCTTCTGCCGCGACTCGCGGATCTGCGCGATCAGCTCGACGAGCACCTCCTTGACGTCGCCGACGATCGGGATGTCGACCTTGACGCGCTTGGAGATGCTCGACGGGTCGATGTCGACGTGGATGATCTTGCGCTCGTTCTGCGCGAAGTGCTTGGGGTTGCCGATCACGCGGTCGTCGAAGCGCGCGCCGACGGCGAGCAGCACGTCGCAGTGCTGCATCGTCATGTTCGCCTCGTAGGTGCCGTGCATGCCGAGCATGCCGAGGAACTTCGGCTCGCTCGCCGGAATCGCGCCCAGCCCCATCAGCGTGTTGGTGCACGGCGCGCCGAGCAGGTCGACGAGCTCGCGCAGTTCGGCCGACGCGTTGCCGAGGATGACGCCGCCGCCGGTGTACACGTAGGGGCGCTTGGCGCCCATCAGCAGCTGCACCGCCTTGCGGATCTGGCCGCCGTGGCCCTTGCGCACCGGGTTGTACGAGCGCATCTCGACCTTGTCCGGATACTGGAACGGGCAGGTCTTGAGCGACACGTCCTTCGGGATGTCGACCACGACCGGCCCGGGGCGGCCGGTGCGCGCGATGTGGAACGCCTTCTTGATCGTCAGCGCGAGGTCGCGCACGTCCTTGACGAGGAAGTTGTGCTTGACGATCGGCCGCGTGATGCCCACCGTGTCGCATTCCTGGAACGCGTCCAGGCCGATCGCCGGCGTCGGCACCTGCCCGGTGATGATCACCATCGGGATCGAGTCCATGTACGCGGTGGCGATGCCGGTGACGGCATTCGTCACCCCGGGGCCCGAGGTGACCAGCGCGACGCCGACCTCGCCGGTGGCGCGCGCGTAGCCGTCGGCGGCGTGCACCGCGGCCTGCTCGTGGCGCACGAGCACGTGCTCGATCGTGTCCTGCTTGTACAGCGCGTCGTAGATGTACAGCACCGCGCCGCCGGGGTAGCCCCAGAGGTACTTCACGCCTTCGAGCTGGAGGCAGCGGACGAGGATTTCCGACCCGTTCGGGTCGGCAGGAGGAGAGGATGGCGGCTGTGCCTGGGCATCCAGAACGGAGGCACGCTTGACTTCCGCGGCAGACATGTCCATTTCGAACCTCAGTGAATTTCTCTGACGAAAAACCATCGGTGCCCCTCCCCGCGCCCTCTTGAGGCGGCTTCGGGACCTGCGCGGTCAGAAACGGGGCGCCCGGGTCGGGCAGCCCGCTCGAGACCCAAAGAGCGTTGTGCGAACTGCGGATTATGGCATCGGCGCCGCTGCGCCGCCGTCGGCCCTGCCTCGATGGCGATAATCGGCGCCCTTCCCGCGGCGATCCGGCGCTGCCTCGCGCCGATGCCCCCTTGGCCACCGAAGCAGAACTGGCGGACTTCTTCCGCAGCGTCGAGAAGCGCGCCTACAAGCGCACCGCCTACACGGTGCGCGACGACCATGCGGCGCTCGACATCGTCCAGGACGCGATGCTGCGCCTGGCCGAGCGCTACGCCGACCGCCCGGTGGCCGAGTTCGGACCGCTGTTCCAGCGCATCCTCGCCAACGCGACGATGGACTGGTTCCGCCGCCAGCGCGTGCGCGATGGCGTGCTGCGCAGCCTCGACGACTTCGAGCCGGCGGCCGAAGGCGGCGAGTTCGACCCGCTGGAACACCTCGAGCTGCTGCAGGGCGCGGACGTGGCCGTCGAAGCCGCCGAGGGCACGGCGGCGCGGCGCGAGGTGCTGGCCGCGATCGAGGAGGAAGTCGCCAACCTGCCGCTGCGTCAACGCGAGGCGTTTCTGCTGCGTTACTGGGAGGAACTGGACGTCGCCGAAACCGCCGCCGTGATGGGGTGCACCGAAGGCAGCGTGAAGACCCACTGCTCGCGCGCGGTACGCTCGCTGGCCGAGGCACTGAAACGGCGCGGCATCGCCCCATGAACGACCGACCGCTCATCCCCGCCGCCAGGCGCCCCGGCGCCGACCCCCACGTGATCGAGGCGCGCTTCGCGCACCGCGTGGCGGCCCGCCTGGACGACGCGCTCGGCGCGTTGCCGGCCGATGTCGAGGCACGCCTGCGCTTCGCCCGCGAGCAGGCGGTGGCGCGTGCGCGCGCGGCGCAGCGCGAGCGTCAGGCGGCCTCGCCCCATGTCGCCTTCGGCGGTGGCGTGGCGGCGCGCCGCGGCGGGCCGTCGGCGTGGCTGCGCGCCGCCGCCTGGGTGCCGCTGCTGCTGGTGGTGGCCGGGCTGTGGGCGATCGACCAGCACCAGGCCCAGCGGCGGGCGCAGACGGTGGCCGAGCTCGACGCCCGGCTGCTCACCGACGTGCTGCCGCCGCAGGCCTACGCCGACCCGGGCTTCGAGGCCTTCCTCGCCCACGGCGCTGCGCGCTGACTGCGACGCGTGACGACACCGCCGCCACGCCACCGCCCGCGTCCGGCCCTGCTCCCGGCGCTGCTGGTCGCGCTCGCCGCGGGCGCCCTGCCGCCGCCCGCCACGGCCCAGCAGGCGCTGGCCGCGCCGGCGGGCATCGAGTGGCAGAGCCTGCGCCCCGAGCAGGCGCGCGTGCTCGCGCCGCTGGCCGGGGTGTGGTCGGCGCTCGGCGTCGAGCAGCAGCGCAAGTGGATCGAGATGAGTGCGCTGTACCCGCGCCTGGGCCCCGACGAGCAGCGCCTGCTGCAGCAGCGCATGCGCGAGTGGGCGGCGATGAGCCCGCAGGACCGCCAGCGCGCCCGCCTGCAGTTCCAGCAGGCGAGCCAGTGGAGCGCGCAGGAGCGGCTCGAGCAGTGGCGCGCCTACCAGGCGCTGCCGCCCGAGCAGCGCCGGCAGTGGTCGGCGCAGGGGTCGCCGGCCGCCGGCGCGGCCGCCGCGCCGGGCGCGCCCGCGGCCAAGTCCACCCTCGTCGCGCCGCCGGCGTCGTCGCGCGCCGCGGCGCCGGCCGCTCCGGGGGCCACCGGCGGCGTCGCCCCACGCGCCCAGGATCCGCCGCTGCACCAGCAAAGCGGCCTGCCGAAGCTGCCAGCCACGCCCGAATTCGTCGACCGCTCGACGCTGCTGCCCAAGCGGGGGGCGCAGGCCGCCCCGGTGCGGCCCGCCCCGGCCGCGGGCGACGACCGCCGATGACGGCCGCGCCGCCAGCGGGCCCCGGCGTGCACGCGCCCAGCGGGGCCGGCGACCTCGCGCACGCGCCCACGCCCGGCATCGCGCGCCGGCTGGCGTCGTTCGTCTACGAGGGCGTGCTGCTGTTCGGCGTCGTGATGATCGCGGGCCTGCTGTACTCGCCGCTGACGCAGCAGCGCCACGCGCTCGAAGGCCGCACCGGGCTGCAGGTGTTCATGGCCGTCGTCCTCGCGGTGTACTTCGTCTGGTTCTGGTCGCACGGCGGGCAGACGGTGGCGATGAAGGCCTGGCACGTGCGCCTGGTCACGCACGACGGCCGGCCGGTGTCGGCAGCGCGCGCGCTGGCGCGCTACCTGCTGAGCTGGATCTGGTTCGTGCCGGCGCTGGCCACGGCACGCCTGGCGGGGCTGCAGGGCGGCGCCGTCTTCGTGCTGCTGACGGTCGGCGTGCTCGGCTACGCAGCGCTCGCCTGGCTGCACCCGCAGCGCCAGTTCTGGCACGACGCGGTGTGCGGCACGCGCCTGGTCACCTGGCGGCCGCCACCGCGGCCCAAGCGCTGAGCGCGCGCCGGGCGGCGGCAC
>CALIDR010000211.1 GCA_938022295.1 uncultured Burkholderiaceae bacterium | reverse complement strand
GATGAACTCGACCTTGTACTTGCCCGGCACCAGGCCGGTGAAGCTGTACTGGCCGTTGTCCCCCGTGGTGGTGGTCTTCAGTAGCGGGCCGCTGCTGCCGTCGGGCAGGCACGGATACAGGTTGACCGTCACCCCCGGGATGCCCGGCTCGCCCGCATCCTGCAGCCCGTTGCGGTTGAGGTCGTTCCAGACGAAGTCGCCGATGGCGGCGAACTTGTAGAAGCCCGAGTCGATGGTGCGGTTGTCCTCGCCGGACTTCAGGATGACCGGGGCGGAGGTCAGGCCGTCGCTGTCGTTGGCCGGCGTGCTGCCCGGGGCGTTCTTGGGGCTGACGGCGTCGAAGTCCGCAGGCTGGGTGAACTCGACCGTGTAGGTACCCGGACCGAGCCGCTCGAACAGGTACAGGCCGTTGCCGTCCGTGGTCGTGGTGCGGTTGACGGGGGCGCCGAAGGCGTCGGTGCCGGTCAGCGTGACGGTGACCCCGGCGATGCCCGGTTCGCCCTGCTCCTGAATGCCATTGGCGTTCAGGTCGTGCCAGACGAAGTCGCCGAGCTTGGCGAAGCGGGTTTCGATGAGCAGCGGCTGCGCAGGCTGGCCGTTCGAGGCGTCGAACTGTGGCTGCCCGATCACGACGAAGATGTCGTCCTTCCCGGGCACGTAGCCGTCATTCTCGAGCGCGAGCGAGACGAGCTTCGCGACGTCGTCGGCCTGGACTTGCGATGCCACCGTGCCGGTGGTGCCAGGCGTGATGGTGTAGCCGAGCAGTTCCCAGACTGCGAGCTGCACTTCGGACCAGCTGTACTTGCCGAGCGTGTTGCCGACGGTGGCCGGCGCCGTGAACTGTTGGTTCAGCAGCCAGTTGACGCTGTCGAGGCGGGAGATGGGGTCGGCCAGCGAGGAGCCGACGAACAGGATCGAGGGAAGCAGCGTGTTCGGCGTGGTGTAGTCCGCCGGCGCATACGCGGGAAACAGGTTCAGCGTGCCCGTTGCGCCAGGCGCCAGCAGCCGCGTGGGGTTCAGGCACCACGCGTCGAAGAGGGAGCCCTGATAGAACGGGTTGTTCGAAAGCGAGATGTCCCAGTAGCTCGGAAACGGCGCATTCCCCGGATAGGCCAGGGACTGGATGGTTGCAGTTGCCACGAAAACCTCCCATGGACAGTTGGTTGCCTGACGGCCGCGCGTCAAACGCGGTCTGTCGTCATCAAACCACTGGCCAGTTCAACGAAACCGGGCCGCCTGACGAGCGGCGCAGCGTCCAGATTCCATGCCCGCCAACGTGCAGGGCACGCTTGGCGGGTGACCCGAATCGAAAGGGCAGACGGTTGCCCTCGGGACGGAGTAACGGCACGCCAGCGTCGCGGAGGCCCGCGCCGCTGGCGGCCGGGTCTTACTTCTTCTTGCGCAGACCGACGGCGACGGCAGCCGCGATGGCCACGCCGACGAGGGCCAACGAGCCAGGTTCGGGAATGTCGACGGCCGCGAAAGCGGGCGAGGCGATGAGGGCAAGGGCAATCGAAGACAACAGTGCGCGCATAGGGCTCGCTCCAGATTGTGGTGAATGAACAACGGCTCAAGACGGCGATGAGCGACCAGTTCGAGCAAGAATCGAACCGAGTGCCGAAAAGCCATGCGTAACAAGGGCTTGCAAGCTGTCGGGGGGCGCGCGGAGAAGCAGTTGTAAGAAAGTTCGACAGAAGAGACTGGCGGCGGCGGCGCAGCAGTACCCCATCGAAGCGGCGATGGGCTGGGTCCGCGGCATCGGAGGTCGTGTGTGCCGCTGCCTTGCCAAGCGGGGTGAACGAGACTCACCTCGGCAGCGCCACTCGCCGCGCCGAGTTTTTGAGTCGGGATGACGCCGCCGAGCTGCCTTCCGGCGACCGTCGTCAGACTGCCCGCAATTGGCTGCACCGGGCGGACTGACGAACTGACGGGGCGCCTTCGCGATCGACGAGGAGACACTCACGCTTGGCGAACGAGTCGGCGTGGCGCGCCGCCAGCCGCTCAGCCATGTGCCGGCGTGGACCGGTGCCACTCCAAGGGCCCGAACGCGTACCCGTGATGGTCAGCGCTGTTATGGCCGTCGCGACACCGCGCGGCGTCAGTGTGCCGACTGGCTGGTCGACCTACGACGGCACCATCGTTTCGTATGCAATCGTGCGGGCTGCCGCGGCGTCGAACACCGCTGCTGTCAGGGCAGCGATGCCGCGCGACCACCCTTTGTCCTGGACGCAGTTTCTCAAGACGTCGTTCCCTTTCAGCCCGAGGCGGGAGACGGGGGGTTGCCAGCAGTGGCGCCATGCGGGCGATGGAAGTGGTAGTACCGCATCCGGTTGGGCAGCTCTTCGGTGCGATGCCGTGACGAGGGGTAGACGCAGGCATAGGCCCACTCGCGCAACGAGGTCTGGATGAAGCGCTCGGCCTTGCCGTTGGTGCGCGGCGTATACGGCCGGGTGTTCAGGTGCTTCAGGCGAAGCCGGTGCAGCAGTTCGGTGAAGCGGCGTGCCTTGTAGGCCGATCCGTTGTCGGTCATGACCGACCGCACGCGCACGCCCAGGCTGGCGCAGTAGCGCAGTGCGGCCACCAGGAAGGCGCAGGCGCTGCGGCTGGTCTCGTCGGCCAGCGCCTGGCTGAAGCTCACGCGGGAGTGGTCGTCGATGGCCACGTGCAGCGCCTGCCAGCCGGCGTGGGGCGAGGACTGGGCGCGATCGCCCGTGACGCGATGACCCGGACGGTGGAAGCAGCCGAGCTTCTTGGTGTCCAGGTGCAGCAGTTCACCGGCGCCGCTGCGCTCGCAGCGCGGGCCGGCAGGCCGCTCCTGCAGCGCTGGCAGCTGGGTCAGGCCCGCTGACCGGCACGCCCGCCCGACCGTGCTGCAAGACAGGCCCACGCGCTCGGCGATGCGCTCGTAGGTCAGCCCTTGCGTGCGACGCAGCGCCAGGGCGCGCTCGACCTTGGAGGCGTCGCTGCGCCGGGAAATGCGGTGCGGCCTCGAGCTGCGATCCGCCAGGGATGGGATGTATCCCCCTGGGCGTGGCGGCGCTGCCACTTGCGCGCGGTGCGCATGCCCACCCCGGCGGCCGCGGCCGCTGCGGTGAGCCCCACGCGATCGATTTCCCTGACCAGGTGCGCCCGACCCCTGGGTGTCATCGGGGCATTCTTGTGGACGTTCGTCCGAGGTTCTCCTGAGGAAGCTGGCCGGCTCGAGAACCCCCATCTTCCTCGACCTCGGGTGAACAACCTGTTGGGAAACGACACCTATTGAGAAACCGCTAAATGGTTGACAACCGCAAGGCACCCTCGTGCGTTGAACCGGTAGAGCCACTGCCGGAGTGCACGCATGGGAACGAAGCGGGATCTGCTGGCCATCGAAGCGCGGCGCATCGCCGGCGCTCGCATGCTCAAGCGCAAGGTGCCGCAGGCCGAGGTGGCGCGCGAGCTGGGTGTCTCGCGGCAGGCCGTCAGCGTGTGGGCGCGGCAGTTGGCCGAGGTCAACGGCGCGGTGGGCAAGCTCGAGGCCAAGCCGCTGGGCCGGCCCAAGCGGCTGGACGCCGCGCAGCGCGAGGTGCTGTCGCGGCTGCTCGTGGCCGGTGCCCTGCAGGCGGGCTTTGCCACCGAGCTGTGGACGGTCAAGCGGGTGCGCTCGGCGATCGAGCGCGAGTTCGGCGTGGCGTACAGCCAGAGCGGCTGCTGGGAGTTGCTGCGCAACCTGGGCTTCTCGCCGCAGAAGCCCGACAAGCGCGCCACGCAGCGCGACGAGCAGGCGATCCTGAGGTGGAAGCGCCAGACCTGGCCCGGGCTCAGAAAAAAGCCCGCCGCGAGGGCCGAACCATCGTCTTCATAGACGAGTCGGGGCTGTCGGAGAAGTGTCCGGTCGCTCGCACCTGGGCCAAGCGCGGGCAGACGCCGGTAATCCAGCAAAGCTTCAGCTGGAGCCAGATGTCGGCCATCGCCGGGTTGAGCTGGTGGCGCTTTTACTTCCGCTTCTTCGACGGCGCCGTCAAGAGCGAGCAGGTGGTGGAGTTCCTGGCTGCGCTCAAGCGCCAGATCGCGCGCAAGCTGCTGGTGATCTGGGACGGGGCGGCCATCCATCGCAGCCGCATCGTGCGCAGCTGGCTCGAGCGGCAAGCCGGGCAGGTCGTGGTCGCCGCGCTGCCGCCGTACGCGCCCGAGCTCAATCCGGTGGAGGCCATCTGGGCCTACCTGAAGAAGCACGAGATCGTCAACTTCTGCGCCAAGGACATCGGCGACGTCAGCGACTTCGCGCGTCGGCGGCTGAAGTCCATGCAGCGCCGCCCGACACTGGTGCGCGCCTTCTGGAAGCAGGCCGAGTTGGCGTTCTGAGCGTCACTCGTTTACCGGAACGTCAATAGCGGTTTCTCAATAGGGTCAGCTATCCTGCTGCGGAGTCGTCGGCGCGCCGGTGGTCGAGGTGCCCCACGTCGGCCCACCCCACCAGCGTCAGCGCCTGCGCGCTGTGCAGCAGCCGGTTGATCCCGGCGTTGACC
>CALIDR010000210.1 GCA_938022295.1 uncultured Burkholderiaceae bacterium | reverse complement strand
CTCGCGTTCTGGTTCGGCGAGAGCGACGAGCCGACGCCGCCCGCGGTCTGCGACGCGGCGGCGCGGTCGCTCGCCGGCGGCGAGACGTTCTATTCGCCCAACCTCGGCCTGCCCGAGCTGCGCGACGCCGTGGCGCGCGCGGTCTCGGCGCTTCACCGGCCGCTCACCGCCGAACGCATCGCGATCACGTCGTCGGGCGTGTCGGGGCTGATGATCGCGGCGCAACTGCTGCTCGACGCCGGCGACGAGGTCGTCGCCGTCGTGCCGGTGTGGCCCAACGTCGTCGCGCAGCCGGCGGTGCTCGGCGCGGGGGTGCGCCGCGTCGCGCTGCGCCCGCAGGGCGGGGCGTGGCGGCTCGACCTCGACGAGCTGCTCGCCGCGGTGACGCCGCGCACGCGCGCGCTGCTCGTCAACGGGCCCAACAACCCCACCGGCTGGGCACCCACGCGCGACGAGCAGCGCGCGATCCTGGCCCACTGCCGCCGCACCGGCACCTGGGTCGTCGCCGACGAGGTCTACGAGCGCGTCTGGTTCGGCGCCGGGCGCGCCGCGCCGAGCTTCCTCGACGTCGCCGAGCCCGACGACCGACTGGTCGTCGCGCACAGCTTCTCGAAGAGCTTCCTGATGACGGGCTGGCGCCTGGGCTGGCTCGTGCTGCCGCCGGGCGTGGCGACGACGGTGGCCAAGCTGATCGAGTTCAACACGTCGTGCGCGCCGGTGTTCGTGCAGCGCGGCGGCCTGGCGGCGCTGGCGCTCGGCGACGCCTGGGTCGCGTCGCTGGTGCAGCGGCTGCGCCGGTGCCGCGACACGCTCGTCGACGGCCTGGCGGCGCTGCCCGGGGTCACCGTGGCGCCGCCGCCGGGCGGCCTGTACGCCTTCTTCCGCGTCGAGGGCGAGGACGACTCGCTCGCGTTCGCGAAGCGGCTCGTCGCCGGGCACGGCCTCGGGCTCGCGCCCGGCGCCGCGTTCGGCGCCGAAGGCGAGGGCTGGCTGCGCTGGTGCTTCGCGTCGCGCGACCCCGATCGCCTTCGGCAGGGGATCGAGCGGCTGGCCGGGGCGCTGCGGCTATAATGCGTGGTCGCGCGCCGGGCCGCTCAGCGGTCCGGGGCGCGCATCAGGCACGGCGCGGGTCGGTTTCACCCGCGACCGCAAGTGACACCGGAAACCGCTGCGACGCGCCGACGTCGGCCGCGGCTTTCCGCTCCCCGGAAATCACGAGGACCCGACATGGCAGTCGCCGACATCGACAAGGCCGCGATCGTCAAGGCCAACGGACGCAGCGCGCAGGACACCGGATCGCCCGAAGTGCAGGTCGCCCTGCTGACGGCGCGCATCAACGAGCTGACGCCGCACTTCAAGACTCACGCCAAGGACCACCACGGCCGCCGCGGCCTGCTGCGCATGGTCAACCAGCGCAAGCGCCTGCTCGCTTACCTGAAGAGCAAGGACGCCGACCGCTACGTCGCGCTGATCCAGAAGCTCGGCCTGCGCAAGTAAGGCGCCTTTGGCCCATGAGACCCGACGGCCTGTCTGCCCGCGCAGCACAGGCTGTCGCCGCTCGGAGCGCGCCCCGTCCGGCGTCGATGTGTCATTCCAGCGTGGCGGCGTGCCGCGACGCTGGAATGGCATCCCGCCTCGAGGCTCGAGTCGCTCCCGGTTCCGTGCACCGCCGCGAGGGTGCCGCCAAGACCACCGGAGACCCCGCATGAGCATGTTCAACAAGGTGACCAAGACGTTCCAGTGGGGCCCGCACACGGTCCGCATGGAGACCGGCGAGATCGCCCGCCAGGCCACGGGCGCCGTGCTCGTCGACATCGACGACACCGTCGTGCTGGCCACCGTCGTGGCGGCCAAGAGCGCCAGGCCGGGACAGGACTTCTTCCCGCTGACGGTGGACTACACCGAGAAGACGTACGCGGCCGGCAAGATCCCGGGCAGCTTCTTCAAGCGCGAGGGCCGCCCGAGCGAGGCCGAGATCCTCACCTGCCGCCTGATCGACCGCCCGATCCGGCCGCTGTTTCCGGACGGCTTCTACAACGAGGTCCAGGTCATCGTGCACGTGCTGAGCCTGAATCCCGAGGTGCAGGCCGACATCGCCGCGATGATCGCCACCAGCGCCGCGCTGTCGGTCTCGGGCATTCCGTTCAACGGCCCGATCGGCGCCGCGCGCGTGGGCTACATCAACGGCGAGTACGTGCTCAACCCGGGCAAGTCGCAACTCGCTTCGAGCCGGCTCGACCTCGTCGTGGCGGGCACCGAGGCCGCCGTGCTGATGGTCGAGTCCGAGGCCGACCAGCTCAGCGAGGAGGTGATGCTCGGCGCCGTCGTCTTCGGCCACGAGCAGGGCAACATCGCGATCAACGCGATCCACGAGCTGGTGCGCGACGCGGGCAAGCCCGAGTGGCTGGCCAGTGGTTTGTGGACGCCGCCCGCCAAGGACGAGGCCTTCATCGCCAAGGTCAACGCCCTGGCGGAGGAGCCCCTGCGCGCCGCCTACCAGATCCGCAGCAAGCAGGCGCGCACGCAGGCGTGCCGCGACGCCTACGCCAAGGTCAAGGCCGCGCTGGCGGCCGAGGGCGTCGCCTTCGACGAAGTCAAGGTCGAGGCCATGCTGTTCGACATCGAGGCGCGCATCGTGCGCGGCCAGATCCTGGCCGGCGAGCCGCGCATCGACGGGCGCGACACGCGCACCGTACGCCCGATCGAGATCCGCAACAGCGTGCTGCCGCGCGCCCACGGCTCGGCGCTGTTCACCCGCGGTGAGACGCAGGCGCTGGTCGTGGCCACGCTGGGCACCGAGCGCGACGCGCAGCGCATCGACGCGCTGGCCGGCGAGTTCGAAGACCGCTTCATGTTGCACTACAACATGCCACCGTTCGCCACCGGCGAAGCCGGCCGCTTCGGCACGCCCAAGCGCCGCGAGGTCGGCCATGGCCGACTCGCCAAGCGCGCGCTGGTGGCCTGCCTGCCGCCGAAGGACGAGTTCCC
>CALIDR010000209.1 GCA_938022295.1 uncultured Burkholderiaceae bacterium | reverse complement strand
CGCGCAGCGCCGCGGCGTCGACGTCGCGTGCGAACAGCAGCCGCTGACGCTCGCCGAGGGTGACGTTGTAGCGGTGCGCGGCCAGCGCCTCGAGGCGGTCGAGGCAGCCGAAGGCGAGGTCGCGCAGCGCCGGCAGGAACTCGAACGACAGCGCCGGCAGGGGCTGCGACAGCCCGAGCAGCACGTCGAGCTCGAAGCCCTCGACGTCGATCTTGACGAAGTCGGGTCGGCCGAAGCGCGCGACGAGCGCGTCGAGCGTCGTCACCTCGACGGTGGGCCCGGGCTGCCAGCGCACGCCGCGGAACGACGGCGTGGCGCCGGCGCGCCGTGCCCAGTCGGCCGACAGCGTCGAGACGGTGGGCGTGCGCACGCTCGCGTGCAGCCGTGCCGTGCCCGGCGCGCGGCCGAGCGCCAGCGGCAGCACGGTGACGCCGGCGTCGCGCGCGAACAGGCGCTGCAGCAGGCGCACGAAGTCGGGCTGCGGCTCGACGGCGACGACGCGCGCGCCGAGCGCGCGCCACGCCCGCACGCGGTTGCCGACGTGCGCGCCGACGTCGAACGCCAGGCCCCCCGCGGGCACCAGCGGCGCGTAGAAGCGCCGCAGCTGCCGCGCGCGCCACGGCACGCCGTGGTAGATCGCGAGCGAGCGCAGCAGGCCGAGGGTGCGGGCGAGGTCGGGCATGGGGCAGTGGCGGGCCGCGGGCGGCCCGCTCGGTGGCGCCATTGGAGCAGGCGCGGCCCATCGCGCCGATCGCGGCGCTGCATCGCGCGCCGCGGGCCGTTGGCGGACAATGCCCCGATGCTCAGGCAACGCACGATCAAGTCGATCACGCAAGCCGTCGGCGTGGGCGTGCACAGCGGCCGCCGCGTCGAGCTGACGCTGCGCCCGGCGCCGCCGGACACCGGCTTCGTGTTCCGCCGCGTCGACCTGCCCACGCCGGTGGAGATCCCGGTCAACGCGATGGCGGTCAGCGACACCCGCATGGCCTCGACGATCAGCGTCGGCGGCGACCCCGGCGCGCCGAAGGTGCAGACGATCGAGCACCTGATGTCGGCCTGCGCGGGGCTGGGCCTGGACAACCTCGTCGTCGACATCACGGCCGACGAGGTGCCGATCCTCGACGGCTCGGCGGCGAGCTTCGTGTTCCTGCTGCGCAACGCCGGCATCGAGCTGCAGGACGCGCCCAAGCGCTTCGTCGAGGTGCTGCGCCCGGTCGAGGTGCGCGAAGGCGAGGGCCCGACGCTGAAGTGGGCGCGCCTGGCGCCCTACCGCGGCTACAAGCTGACGTTCGAGATCGAGTTCGATCACCCCGCCGTCAACGCCACCGGCCGGCAGGTCACGTTCGACTTCGCGAGCGGCCGCTACACGAGCGACATCGCGCGCGCGCGCACGTTCGGCTTCACGAAGGACGTCGAGATGCTGCGCGCGCGCGGGCTCGGGCTGGGCGGCAGCATGGACAACGTGATCGTCGTCGACGAAGAGCGCATCCTCAACGCCGAGGGCCTGCGCTATGCCGACGAGTTCGTCAAGCACAAGATCCTCGACGCGATCGGCGACCTGCACATCGGCGGCAACCTGCTCGCGGCCTACACGGCATTCCGCAGCGGCCACGCGCTGAACAACAAGCTGCTGCGCAAGCTGCTGGCCGACCGCGACGCGCACCGCATCGTCACGTTCGACGACGAGCGCGAGGCGCCGCCCGGCTTGGCCGCCCTCGCGCCGGCCTGGTGAGGCGATGCCAGGCATCCTGCTGTTCCGCCTCGTCTTCGGGCTGCTGCTCGTCGCCGGGCTGTTCAGCTTCGCGATGTACGTGGCCACCGGCGATGCGCGCTGGCGCCGGCGCGGCATCGTGATCGTCAAGTGGACCGTGATCGCCGGCCTCGGCTTCTTCGCCGTGATCGCGCTCGAGCGCCTGACGCCGCTGCTGTAGCGCCGCCGGCGGCCATCCGCGCCGCTGGCGCCGCGGGCGGCGGATGCGTCGCATGGGCCCGCCGGTGCCTTCTTGTGCCGGCCGGCACGGCGCCACCGTGCCGCCCGCCATGCGAACCGAATCGAGGAGACACCCGATGAGCGCTTCGATCACCGACCAATGCCTCGCCCACAACCGGCGCTACGCCGGCGGCGAGTCCGTCCACCGCGCCGCGTATCCGGGCCGGCAGCCGATCCAGCCCGCCAAGCGGCTGGCCGTCGTCGCCTGCATGGACGCGCGGCTCGACGTCGAGGACCTGCTCGGCCTGCAAACCGGCGAGGCCCACGTCATCCGCAACGCAGGCGGCGTCGTCACCGACGACGCGATCCGCTGCCTGATCATCTCGCACCACCTGCTGAACACGAACGAGATCGTCCTCATCCACCACACGCGCTGCGGCATGCTCGCCTTCACCGACGACCTGCTGAAGGCCGGGCTCGAAGGCGATCCGGCCGCCGGGAAGCTGCTCGGCCAGGCCACCGGCCGCGCCTTCACGGGCTGCGGCAAGTGCGCCGCCACGCCGTCGGCGTTCCACGCCTTCCGCGGCGCGATCGAGCCGCTCGACGCGCCGCGCGACGAGCGCAACATGGAGCGCCTGGCGTGGGACGTGCGGCGCGGCATGTCGGCGATCCTGAACCACCCCTGGATCCCGACCAGCGGGCCCGACGCGGTGACGGTGCGCGGCTTCGTCTACGACGTCGACACCGGCCTGCTCGAGGAGGTGAGCTACCCGGGGCCGATGGGCTCGTTCGGCTGACCCCGCGGGCCGCGACGCTCGCCGGGGCGGCCCGGGTCGCGACGTCAGTAGCTGCGCCCGCGCTTGTACTGGGCCGGCACGCGGCGCTGGCGCGTCGTGCCGCGGTCGATGGCGGCGAACGTGCGCGCCGCGTGCGCGTGCGTCACCGCCAGGCCGAGCGCGTCGGCGGCGTCGCGCCCGGGCAGGCCGGGCAGCTGCAGCAGACGCTGCACCATCGCCTGCACCTGCTCCTTGCGCGCCTGGCCGTGGCCGACGACGGCCTTCTTCATCTGCAGCGCCGTGTACTCGCGCACCTCGAGGCCGGCGCCCACGAGCGCCGCCAGCGCCGCGCCGCGCGCCTGGCCGAGCAGCAGCGTGCTCTGCGGGTTGACGTTGACGAACACGATCTCGACCGACGCGCAATCGGGCCGCCAGCGCGCGACGACCTCGCGCAGGCCGTCGAAGATCAGCTTCAGCCGCGCCGGCAGGTCGCCCGTGGCCGCCTCGGCGGTGCCGACGGTGCCGCTGGCGACGTAGCGCAGCCGCGCCCCCTCGACGTCGACCAGACCGAAGCCGGTGGTGCGCAGACCGGGATCGACGCCGAGGATGCGCATCGTCAGCCCTTGAAGTACCAGTACGCCGAGTGCATGAACACCGGCGCGGCGAAGCTGAGTGGCGCGAGGCGGTCGAGCAGGCCCACCGCACCGGTCACGGCCGCGGTCGGGTCGCCGTGTGCGACGCCGGCGTCGCGCTTCATCGCCTTCATCACGAAGCCGCCGAGGCCTCCGCTGCCCGCGGCGATGAACGCCATCGCGAACGCGCGCACGACGTCGAACGGCGTCGTCCACGCGAGCGCGGCGCCCACCAGCCCGCCGGCGAAGGCGCCGATCGCCCAGCCGCGCAACGAGAAGCTGCGGCTGATGCGCCGCGCGAGCGGGCGCCTGCGCAGGCGCCGGCTCGCCACCGCCTGCGCGAGCTGCGCCGCCACCACCGCCAGCACGAGCATGAACAGCAGGAACGCCCCGGCCCCTTCGTCGCCCGGCACGTCGAGCAGCAGCAGCGCCGGCGCGTGGCTCAGGCCGTAGACGGTCACCATCAGCCCCCACTGCAGCTTGGCGTTGCGCTCGAGGAAGCGCGTCGGGTCGCCCGACAGCGCGCTGACCACCGGCAGCGCGAGGAACACGTAGACCGGGATGAACAGCGCGAACAGCTGGAAGCTGCGCAGGCCGACGATCACGTACTGCAGCGGCAGCACGACGAAGAAGGCGAGGATCAGGCTGCGGTGGTCGCCGCGGCGGGTGTGCATCAGGGTGACGAACTCGCGCAGCGCGAGGAACGACAGCAGCCCGAACAGCAGCGTCGCGCCAAGCGCGCCGGCGATCCACGCCAGCCAGAACACGGTGGCGCTCACCCACACGACCCACAGCTCGTGCTGCGCCCACTCGTGGCGCTGCTGCTGCACCGCCGTGCGCTCGCGCAGCCCCGCCAGCGCGATCGCCGCGGTGGCCAGCAGCAGCAGGCCGAACAGGGCGACGAACAGCAGCGCGACGCGCTGGTCGGCGTCGAGCCCGCGCAGCGCGTTCATGCGGGGCCCTTCGGCCGCAGCGCGATCACGGCCTCGCGCGCGCGCTCGAGGAAGGCGCGCTTGTCCTCGCCGGGCTCGAGCTTGAGCGGCGCACCGAACGTGACCGTGCACAGCACGGGCACCGGCACCACCTCGCCCTTGGGCATCACGCGCTGCACGTTGTCGATCCACGCCGGGATCAGCTGCACGTCGGGGAAGCGCTGCGCGAGGTGGTACAGGCCGCTCTTGAACGGCGCGGGCAGCGCCTGGTGGCCGCGCGTGCCCTCGGGGAAGATCACCAGCGAGTCGCCGTGCTCGAGCGCCTCGATCAGCGGCTCGAGGGGGTCCTGGTCGTCGCTGCGCTGGCGGTCCACGTAGACGGCGTTGAACACCTCGCGCGTGAGCCAGTACCGGAAGCGGTTGCCCGTCCAGTAGTCGCGCGCGGCGATCGGCCGCGTGCGGCTGCGCAGCTCGCTGGGTAGCGCGGCCCAGATCAGCACCCAGTCGAGGTGGCTCTGGTGGTTGGCGACGTAGACGCGCTGCAGCGCCTGTGGCACGCTGCCCTTCCAGTGCCCCTGCGCGCCGGTGACGAGGCGGGCGATCGTGAGCAGCAGCAGCCCCATCAGGTCGGCGGCGACGGACATCCAACGATGCTACCGTTGCGTCCCGACATTCCCGGCGCCGCCGCCCGGCGGCAGGTTCCCCGGTGCGACCCACTTGCAGCGTCTTCGTCGCGACCAGTCTGGACGGCTTCATCGCCCGCCCCGACGGCCGCATCGACTGGCTCGAGCCGCAGAACGCCCGCGTGCCGGCGGGCGAGGACTGCGGCTACGGCGCCTTCGTCGCCGGCGTCGACGCGATCGTGATGGGGCGCCACACGTTCGAGCAGGCGCTCGGCTTCGAGCCCTGGCCCTATGCGCCGCCGGTGGTGGTGATGAGCCGGCGCGGCGTGGCCGTGCCGCCGGCGCTCGTCGGGCGCGTCAGCGTCGCCGACGAGGACCCGCCCGCGCTCGTCGGGCGGCTCGGTGCCGCCGGCCTGCGCCGGCTGTACGTCGACGGCGGGCAGACGATCCGCGCGTTCCTCGCCGCCGGCCTGATCGACGAGCCGACGATCACGACGGTGCCGGTGCTGATCGGGCAGGGGCGCCCGCTGTTCGGCGCGCCGATGGCCGACGTGGGGCTCGAGCTCGTGGCCAGCCGTGCCTACCCGTTCGGCTTCGTGCAGTCGACGTACCGTGTGCCGCGCGCGGCTTGAGTCGTGGGCCGCCGCCCTGGCGGCAGCGTGGGTCGCCGGCTGCACGTCGCTGCCGGCGGCGCAGATGGCGCTGCCGGCCGAACTCGCCAGCGTCGAACCGGTGGCGGTGCGCGGCATCGGCGGCGGGCGCAGCGGCGACTGGCGCATCGTCGACCTTCAAGGCCGCTTCGACCGCGGCGCCGATCGCATCGAATGGCTCGGCCGCGTGCAGACGGACCATGTCGGCGCGGGCTACACCGTGGTCGACGGCAGCGGCGTGGTCGACGGCGTGCGCTGCCGCGGCCGGCAGGCGACGCTGACCTGGGCCGCCGTCGAGGTGCCGGTGGCGCCGTACGGCGTGGAGTGCCGCTGGACCTCGGGTGCCGAGCTGCGGCTGGCCGCGGTCGTGCACCCGACGCGCGACGAGCGCGTGGGCACCTACCGGCGCGGCGACCTCGTGCTCGAGGTGCGGTCGGTGCACGCGCTGCAGGGGTCGGCACTGGCGGTGGCGGCGCCGATCGGCTACGTCTTCAGTGCCGGGGGACGGCCGGTGGGCGCGCTCGAGCTCAACGGCACGCCGCGGCTGTGGCGGCCGGAGGCGGCATCGCCGTGGCGTCGCCCGCTGACGGACGCCGCACTCGCGCTGGCGCTGCTGTGGGATCCGGCGTCACGCTGACGCCAGCCCCGGGCCGCCCGCGGCGGTCGGGCCGGCCGTCGAAGGCGGGGCGACCCGCGCCGCCCGCGCGCGATGGCGCGGCGGCGGCGCGGTCGACCCCGTGCGGCACGGCTCAACGCACGATCGGGCCCGCGACGGCGGCGCGCTGCGCCACCGCCGTGAACGCCGAGCCGGCCTCGGTGAGCGTGACGTCGTCGCCGTCGGGCGCGTGGCGCATCGCGCTCGTCGCGTCGATCGCGCGCTGCGCGGCGATCGCTTCGGCGCGCAGCACGCTGCGGTCGGCGTTGGAGGCGGTCGGCGGCAGCAGCGTGACGCCGCCGTCGGCCGCGACGACGTCCGCCGGCGCGGCGGCGTCGCGCGCCGCGAGCCACTCGGCGCGCACCTGGTCGCGGCTGAGCTCGAACGTCGTGGCCGGCAGGGCCAGCCCCGGGCCGTCGGCGAGTTGGGGGACGGTCCCTTGCGCGGCCGCACCGAACGAGACGGCGGCGGCGAAGGCGGCGAGGGTGGCGGATCGGATGGTCGACATGATGGGACTCCTGGTGGGTTGGGTGGCGGGCGGGATCGTCGCCGCCACGAACGGAAGTCTCGTCACCGGGAGTCGCGTTCACCGAACGCGCGGATGACGAATTCGTAATGCAACGCCACCGGCATCGGTGCGACGATCTCGGGTGTCGCGGCCGCGGCCGCGTGTCCCTGCCCGCCTCGTGGCCCCACCCGTCATGCGCCTGCTCGTGATCGAAGACGAAGTCAAGCTCGCCCAGTACCTGCACAAGGGGCTGAGCGAGAACGGCTACGTGGTCGACGTCGCGCGCGACGGCATCGAGGGCCGGCGCCTGGCCACCGGCGGCGAATACGACCTCGTGCTGCTGGACCTGATGCTGCCCGGCGTCGACGGCTTCGGCGTGCTGGCCGCGATCCGCGGTGCCAACCGCCGGCTGCCGGTGCTGATGCTGACCGCGCGCGACAAGGTCGAGGACCGCGTGCGAGGCCTCGAGCAGGGCGCCGACGACTACCTCGTCAAACCCTTCGCGTTCTCCGAGCTGCTGGCGCGGTTGGGCGCGCTGCTGCGCCGCGGGGCGAGCGCGCAGGCGCAGCCGACGACGTCGATGTCGCTCGGCGACCTCGAGCTCGACCTCGTCGCGCGCAAGGCGCAGCGCGCCGGCCAGCGCCTGGACCTGACGGCCAAGGAGTTCAAGCTGCTGACGCTGCTGCTGCGCCGGCGCGGCCAGATCCTGTCGCGCACGACGCTGGCCGAGCAGGTGTGGGACATGAACTTCGATTCCGACACCAACGTCGTCGAGGTCGCGGTGCGGCGGCTGCGCGCCAAGCTCGACGACCCGTTCCCGGCCAAGCTGCTGCACACCGTGCGCGGCATGGGCTACGTGCTCGAGGAGCGCGACGGATGAGCACTGCCGCCGACTCGCGCGCGCTCGGCGCGCCGAGCGCCGACGCCGGTGCCGGGGCCGCGGCGCCGGCGCGTGCCTGCACGCACTCGATCGGCGCGCGGCTGTCGAAGAAGCTCGCGCTGTTCACGATGCTCGTGCTCGGTGCGATGTCGTTCGGCGCGTGGCTGTCGGTCAAGATGCTGATCGTCGAGCGCAACGCGCAGGATCTGGAGCTGCACTGCGACGTGATGACCACCGTGCTCGAGCTCGAGGCGCGCGAAGGCGGGCTGGCCGCGGTGCTGGCGCGCCTGCGCGGCGACGCCGCGATGCGCGGCGACTCGCGGCTCGAGGTCTTCGCCGCCGATGGCACGCTGCTGTACGCCGACCCGCTGCGCGAGCACCTCGCCACGTCGCGGCACGTGCAGCGGCACGAGTTCACGGTTGCCGTGGCCGACGCGCCCGGCGGCGAGCTGCGCGCGCGCTACAGCGTCGACTACGCGCGCGATGCGGCGCTCGGCACCCGCTGGGCGTGGATCCTGACGCTGGTGACGCTGGCGTCGGGGGCGATCGTCGCCACGGGGTCGCTCTGGCACGTGCGCCGCGAGCTGCGGCCGCTCAACGACCTGGCGGCGCAGACGCGCGCGATCTCGCCGCGCCGGCTCGACCAGCGCCTCACGCTGGCCGACCCGGCCGAGGAACTGCGGCCGTGGATCGACCAGTTCAACGCCCTGATGGCGCGCCTGGAGCAGGCCTACGCGCAGCTCGAGGCGTTCAACGCCGACGTCGCGCACGAGCTGCGCACGCCGCTGGCGAACATGATCGGCGAGACCGAGGTCGTGCTCGCCCGCGAGCGCCCGGTGGCCCACCTGCGCGAGACGCTGCTGTCGAACCTGGAGGAGTTGCAGCGGCTCGCGGCGCTCGTCAACGACATGCTGTTCCTGTCGCAGGCCGATCGCGGCGCCGTCGCGCGCCGCGGGGCGCCGGTGCGGCTGGCCACGCTCGCGCGCGAAGTGCTCGAGTTCCACGAGGCGGCGTTCGAGGACGCCGGGCTGGCGGTCGAGGTCGAGGGCGACGCGACGGTGGCCGTCGACGAGCCGCTCGTCAAGCGCGCGCTGTCGAACCTGCTCGGCAACGCGGTGCGCTTCGCCGAGCGCGGCTCGACGGTGACGGTGCGCATCGCCCCTGAGGCGGCCGACCACGTGCAGGTGCAGGTGCGCAACACCGGCGCCGGCATCGACGCCGCGGCGCTGCCGCGGCTGTTCGACCGCTTCTACCGCGGCGACGTCTCGCGCTGCTGCGACGACGGGCAGCCGCACCACGGCCTGGGTCTCGCGATCGTCGCCGCGATCGCGCGCATGCACGGCGGCTCGACGCTCGCCGAGTCGTACGGCGGCGTGACGCGGGTCGGCTTCACACTCGCGGTGGCGGCGGCGTAGGCATCAGCGCCGCGGGGCCGGTGCGCCCGCCGGCGCGAGCAGCCGGTCGAACGCGCGATCGGCCCGCCGGGTGTGCGGCGTCGGCGGGCTGCGCATCGGCGTGCGCGACCCTCTGCATCCCGACGTGCGCGCCGACCCAACCGCGTTCCCGCTGCCCGATCGCGCGCCCGATCGCGCGCCCGATCACGCGCTCGATCACGCGCCCGATCGCGCGCCCGATCGCGCGCCCGATCGCGCGCCCGATCGCGCGCTTCGAGTCCGGGACGTGACCGCGCCGGCGGTGCGCGCGCTCAGTGCCGGAAGTGCCGCACGCCAGTGAACACCATCGCGATGCCGCGCTCGTCGGCGGCGGCGATCACCTCGTCGTCGCGCACGCTGCCGCCGGGCTGGATCACGCACGCGGCGCCGGCGTCGGCGACCGCGTCGAGCCCGTCGCGGAAGGGAAAGAAGGCGTCGCTCGCCGCCGCCGAGCCTTGCAGCGACAGCTTCGCGTTCGCGGCCTTGATGCCCGCGATGCGGGCGCTGTCGATGCGGCTCATCTGGCCCGCGCCGACGCCTAGCGTCGCGCCGCCGGCGGCGAACACGATCGCGTTGCTCTTCACGTACTTGGCCACCGTCCACGCGAACAGCAGGTCGTCGAGCTGGCGCTCGGTCGGCGCCTTCTTCGTGACCACCTTCAGCTCGCCGCGCGTCACGGCGCGGTTATCGGCCGTCTGCAGCAGCAGCCCCGAGCCGACGCGCTTGGCATCGACCGCGTTGCGGCCGCAGGCCCAGGCGGACTCCCCGCCCGGCGGCAGCGCGATCTCGAGCAGCCGCGTGTTCGCCTTCGCGGCGAACACCGCGCGCGCCTCGTCGTCGAAGCCCGGCGCGATCAGCACCTCGACGAACTGCTTCGCGACCAGCCTCGCGCCCTCGCCGTCCAGCGGCCGGTTGAAGGCGATGATGCCGCCGAAGGCGCTCGTGGGGTCGGTCGCGAAGGCCTTGGCATACGCCTCGGCCGGCCCGCTGCCCAGCGCCACGCCGCACGGGTTGGCGTGCTTGACGATCACGCACGCCGGGGCGTCGAAGCTCTTGACGCACTCCCACGCCGCGTCGGCGTCGGCGATGTTGTTGTACGACAGCTCCTTGCCCTGCAGTTGCTTGGCGGTGACGAGCGAACCAGGCGCGGGGTACAGGTCGCGGTAGAAGGCGGCCTGCTGGTGCGGGTTCTCGCCGTAGCGCAGGTCCTGCAGCTTGACGAAGCGGCCGTTGCTCTGCGCCGGGAACAGGCTGCGCGTGCCGTCGGGCCGCAGCGACGACAGGTAGTCGCTGATCGCGGCGTCGTAGTTGCTGATGCGGTTGAACGCCGCCACCGCGAGCGCGAAGCGCGTCGCCTCGCCGACCCGCCCGTCGCGCCGCAGTTCGGCGAGCACGCCGTCGTACTGCGCGGCGTCGGTCAGCACCGCGACGTCCTTCCAGTTCTTGGCCGCGCTGCGCACCATCGCCGGGCCGCCGATGTCGATGTTCTCGATCGCCTCCTCGAGCGTGCAGCCGGCCCGCGCCACCGTCGCCTCGAACGGGTAGAGGTTGACGGCCAGGATGTCGATCGGCGCGATGCCGTGGGCGGCCAGAGGCGCCACGTGCGCCGGCACGTCGCGCCGCGCGAGCAGGCCGCCGTGGATCTTCGGGTGCAGCGTCTTCACGCGCCCGTCGAGCATCTCGGGAAAGCCGGTGTGGTCGGCCACCTCGACGACGGGCAGGCCGGCGTCGGCGAGCAGCTTCGCGGTGCCGCCGGTGGACAGGATCTTCACGCCGAGCGCGTGCAGGCCGCGCGCGAAGTCGACGACGCCGGTCTTGTCGGAAACGGAGAGGAGCGCGGTGGTCATGGTCGGGGCGACGCCGGGCCGGGGCTCAGCGGTCGATCAGCTTGTGGTCGAGCAGCTTGCGCCGCAGCGTGTTGCGGTTGATGCCGAGCCACTCGGCGGCCTTGCTCTGGTTGCCCTGGGCGTGCTGCATCACGACTTCGAGCAGCGGCTTCTCGACGGCGTGCATCACCATCTCGTGCATCGAGTGCGGCTCGGTGCCGCGCAGGTCGGCGAAGTACTGCTCGAGCGTGTCGCGCACGCACTGCTCGAGCGGGCTGCGGCGGCTCATGCGCAGCGCTCGGCGAGGCCGTCGTTGGCCGCCGCCGTCGCGTGCAGCGGCAGGAGGTGGTGGCGGGCGGCGAGCTCGTCGAACCAGTCGCCCACCGCGCGCAGCTGCGCGTCGCAGGTCTCGATGCGGTTCATGCGCTGGCGGAACGCCTCGCCGCCGGGCAGCGCGGCCACCGCCCAGCCGATGTGCTTGCGCGCGCTGCGCACGCCGGTGTGCTCGCCGTACAGCGCGTAGTGGTCGTGCAGGTGGGCGACGAGCCAGCTGCGCACCTGCGCCACCGTCGGCGGCGGGCGCAGCGTGCCGGTGGCCAGGAAGTGCGCGATGTCGCCGAAGATCCACGGCCGCCCGAGCGCGGCGCGGCCGATCATCAGCGCGTCGGCGCCGGTGCGCACGAGCACGTCGCGCGCCTTGGCCGGCGAGTCGATGTCGCCGTTGGCCACCACCGGGATGCGCAGCGCCGCCTTCACGGCGGCGATCGTCTCGTACTCGGCGCTGCCCCCGTAGCCCTGCTCGCGCGTGCGGCCGTGGATCGCGAGCAGCGCCACGCCGGCGGCTTCCGCGCGCCGCGCGATCGCGAGCGCGTTGCGGTGCCGAGCGCACCAGCCGGTGCGCATCTTCAGCGTCACCGGCACGCCGCGCGGTGCGCAGGCGGCGACGACGGCTTCGACGATGCGGACCGCGAGGTCCTCGTCGCGCATCAGCGCCGAGCCGGCCCAGGCGTTGCAGACCTTCTTCGCCGGGCAGCCCATGTTGATGTCGACGATCTGCGCGCCGCGGTCGACGTTGTAGCGCGCCGCGTCGGCCATCTCGGCCGGGTCGACGCCGGCGATCTGCACCGCCACCGGGCCCGGCTCGCCGGCGTGGTCGGCGCGGCGCGACGTCTTCAGGCTCGTCCACAGCTCGCGCCGGCTGGTCACCATCTCGCTGACCGCGTGGTGCGCGCCAAGGCGCCGGCACAGCACGCGAAACGGCCGGTCCGTGACGCCCGCCATCGGCGCGACGAACAGGCCTACCGGGCGGGCGACGGCGACGCCGACGCCCGCCACGTTCGGCAATTCGAACGGGCCGAGGTTCATGCGGTGGGGCGGGGAGGAGGGGCGCGGACAACGCAAAAGCCGCGGGAAGTATAGCCCTCGACCCACGGCGAGAATGACGTCGATGGAGGCCTGGCTGCAATCGCTGCTGGCCGCGCTCGCGCTGCCCGAGTACGGGCTGAGCACGGTGTTCGTCGTCTCGCTGCTGTCGGCCACGCTGCTGCCGATGGCGAGCGTGCCGGCCGTCTACGGCCTCGTCAAGCTCAACCCCGAGCTGTTCTGGCCGGCACTCGTCGTGGCCACCGCCGGCAACACCGCCGGCGGCATCGTCACCTACTGGATGGGCTACGGCGCCGAGCGGGCATTCGAGAGAGTCGCCCACCGCCCGCCGCGCGAGGCGCGCGCGCTCGCGTGGCTGCAGCGCTGGGGACCGCCGGCGTGCCTGCTGTCGTGGCTGCCGTTCGTCGGCGACCCGCTGTGCGGCGTGGCCGGCTGGCTGCGCCTGCCGTTCTGGCCGTGCGTCGCCTACATGGCGATCGGCAAGTTCGCGCGCTACCTGCTCTACGTCGGCGGTCTGTACTGGGCCGCACCCGGCGCCTACACGCCCTGAAACCGCGGGCCGCGCAAGCCCCCGCCCGGGGGAGGCGACCGCAGCCGCGCGGTTGCCCTTCGCGCCGCGTGCGCCGCCACAATCGCGCCCTGCCTTCCGGAGACCCGCGCATGGCCACCCCCGTCTACGACGCGCTCGCCGAACACCACCGGCGGCTGCACCGGCTCGGCCACCTCGGCGCGATCGCCGGCTGGGACCAGGCCGCGCACATGCCGCCCAAGGGCAACGAGGCGCGCGCGGCGGCGATGGCCGAACTGGCCACGCTGCTGCACCGCCTGCGCACCGACCCGAGCCTGCCCGAGCGCCTCGCGCAGGCCGAGCAGGAGCCGCTGAGCGACGCCCAGCGCGCCAACCTGCGCGAGATGCGGCGTGACCATCGACTGGCCACCGCGCTGCCGGACGCGCTGGTCGAGCGCGCCGCGATCGCCGCGGCGCGCAGCGAGCACGCGTGGCGCGCGCAGCGCCGCGCCAACGACTGGGCCGGGTTCCTGCCGAACCTGCACGAGGTCGTCGCGATCGCGCGCGAGCAGGCGGCCCGGCTCGCCGACCGCAGCGGCCTGTCGCGCTTCGACGCCCTGCTCGACCTCTACGAGCCGGGGATGACGGCGGCCGAGCTCGACCGCGTGTTCGGCGACCTGCGGCAGTGGCTGCCGGCCACGATCGAGCGCGTGCTCGCGCGTCAGGCCGACCGGCGGCCGCCGCTCGAGCCGGTCGGCCCGTTCCCGCTCGATGCGCAGCGTCGCGTGTGCGAGCAGGCGATGCGCCTGCTCGGGTTCGACTTCGACGCCGGCCGGCTCGACGTCTCGACGCACCCGTTCTGCGGCGGCGTGCCCGAGGACGTGCGGTTGACGACGCGCTTCGACGAGCGCGACTTCCTCGGCAGCCTGCTGAGCACGATCCACGAGACCGGGCACGCGCGCTACCAGCAGAACCTGCCGCGCGACTGGCTCGGCCAGCCGGCGGCACAGGCGCGCTCGATGGCGATCCACGAGAGCCAGTCGCTCGCCTTCGAGATGCAGCTCGCCGCGCACCCCGGCTTCATCGCCCGCCTGGCGCCGCTGCTGGCCGAGGCGTTCGGCGCGCAGCCGGCGTTCGAGCCGGCCAACCTGCAGCGGCTGCTGACGCGGGTCAAGCCGGGCAAGATCCGCGTCGACGCCGACGAGGTCACGTACCCGGCGCACGTGATCGTGCGCGTCGAGATCGAGCGCGCGCTGATCGAGGGCGAGATCGAGGCCGACGACATCCCGGCGCTGTGGGACGCGAAGATGATGGAACTGCTCGGCGTCGACACCCGTGGCGACTACCGCGACGGCCCGATGCAGGACATCCACTGGGCCAGCGGCACGTTCGGCTACTTCGCCTGCTACTCGCTCGGCGCGATGTACGCCGCGCAGTGGTTCGCCGCGATGCGGCGCGACCACCCCGACCTCGACACGCGCCTGGCCGGCGGCGACTTCGCGCCCGTCTTCGACTGGCTGCACGAGCGCATCTGGCGCCAGGCGAGCTTCTGGCCCACCGACGAACTCGCGCGCCGCGCCAGCGGCGAGGCGCTGAACCCGGCGCACTTCAAGGCGCACCTCGAGGCGCGTTACCTCGCCTGAGTGCCGTTCATCGCCTGCCCGCGGCGCTCAGACGCGCGCCGGCAGCGCGCGCTCGAGGTCGTCTAGCACCTGCTCGAGGCGCTTCAGCGCCCGACCGGCGCGCGTGCCCGGCGGCGGCCGGCGGCCGAGCAGCCGGCGCGACGTGTCGTCGAGCACCGCGTCGTCGATCGCCAGGCCGTGGCGCGCCAGCACCGGACGCAGCACGCTGCGCCGCGAGCGCAGGTCGGCGCGTGTCTGCTGGTAGGCGTGCTCGGCCACGACGCGGCGCTGCGCGTAGCTGAACGTGTTGGCGAGGAACATCTCGGGGTCGCGCTGGTCGGGCTCGAACAGCACGATGTCGGTGTCGGGGTGGCTGATCTCGTAGCCCTTCATGCCGAGCTCGAGCCGCGAGTGGATCAGCGAGCGGAACGTCTGGCTCATCACCACCGGCAGCCCGCCGTCGACGAGGTGCGGGATGCGCTCGTCGCCGCTGGACAGCACGCGGTGCTGCGGCGAATGGGTGGCGTCGAACGGCACCAGCGGGTTCAGGCACAGCACGAGGTCGATGCCCTGGTCGAGCAGCACGCTGGTGTGCAGCGTCTTCTTCAGTGCGCCGTCGACGTAGTGGCGGCGCCCGATCTTGACCGGCGGGAACAGCCCCGGCAGCGCCGAGCTCGCCTGCACCGCCTGCGACACCGGCACGTGGTCCCAGCCCGGCAGCCCGAACGGCGCCGACTCGCCGCTGTCGAGGTCGGTGGCGACGATGATCAGCCGCCGCCGCAGGTGGCGGAAGTCGTTGCTGCGCCCGCCGGACTCGAACACCCGGCGCAGCTGCGCCTCGAGCGGGCCGTTGGTGAAGAGCCCCGTCGGCAGCGCGCGGCCCAGCCGCTCGAACGCCGCCACCAGCGAGCGGCGGCGGAACGCGTAGCGCCACGCCGCCTGCGCGACCAGCGCCGGCACCTGCGACAGCCGCTGCGCGAACTCGCCCCACGCCGGGCGGATGAAGAGCGAAGGGTCGATCTCGAAACCGGCGTCGGGGTCGTTCTCGATGAAGGCGCGGCACATCTGGCGCGGCGTGATGCCGTTGGCCAGCCCGCCGGCGATGAACGAGCCGGCCGACACGCCGATGTAGGCGTCCAGGCCGTTCATCTCGGCGCCGGCGATCGACTCCTGCAGGGCGCACAGCGCGCCGATCTCGTAGATTGCGCCCAGCGGCCCGCCGCCGGCGAGCGCGATCCCGATGCGCGAGCGGCCGCCGCCGCTGGATGTCGGAATGACCATGCCGCAGTCTAGGCCGGCGCGTCGGCGGCGCGATGGGCAGTGGCGTCTAAAGCGGGTGGTGCGTCACGGTCGCGGCGGCCGCCACGTCGCCGCGCCGGAGGCGCCGCTATGCTCGCCGCGATGGGGCGCGCGCTGCTGATCGTCTACCAGTCGCTCACCGGCGGCACGGCGCAGATGGCGCACGCCGCCGCCGACGCCGCGCGCGCGGCCGAGCCGTCGCTCGACGTGCGGCTGCGGCGGGCGCCGGACGCCGGCCCGGCCGACCTGCTCGCCGCCGACGGCGTCCTGTTCGCGACCCCGGAGAACCTGGCCGCGATCGCCGGCCTGATGAAGGACTTCTTCGACCGCAGCTACTACCCTGCGCTCGGCCGCCTCGAGGGCCGGCCGTACGCGGTGATGGTGTGCGCCGGCAGCGACGGCACGAACGCCGCGCGCCAGGTCGAGCGCATCGCCACCGGCTGGCGGCTGCGCCGCGTCGCCGAGCCGCTGATCGTGTGCACCCACGCCCAGACGCCGGAGGCAATCCTCGCCCCCAAGCGCATTGCCGACGGCGACCTCGCGCGCTGCGCCGAGCTCGGCGCGGCGCTGGCCAGCGGTCTCGTGCTCGGCGTGTTCTGAAGCCGAAGCTCGGCCCCCGGCCACGGCCTCACGCCGCCGGCCGCAGCGCCTGCAGCGCCGGCGCGGCGACGAGGCGGCCGACCTCGATCCCGTTCCAGTTCGACAGCGCCACGTCGGCGAGGCCCTCCAGGAACGCGCGCTCGCCGGTGTCGAGCGGCACCAGCGCCGCGATCACGCGCGCCATCACGACTTCGGCGGCGCGCGTCGCGCCGTCGTCGACCTTGATCGCCACGCCGAGGCCGGCGTCGGGCAGCGCGGCGCAGTACACGCCCTCGGCGCCGACCTTGCAGTACACCCGCTCGCCCAGGCGCTGCATCACGCGGGTGTCGAAGCGCTCGTCGCCGGCCGTCATCGCCGGTGCGGCGGCCGCCGCGCGGCGCAACCGCACGGCCGCCGCGGCCAGTGCCGGCGGCAGGCCGCGGCCGGTGGCCACGCGCGCGAAGCCCAGCGCGAGCGCGTGCAGTGCGATGCCCCAGGTCGGGATCGAGCAGCCGTCGGTGGCCACCGGCGCCGTCGCGGGGTCCAAGCCGGTGGCCGCCTGCAGCGCGGCGGTGACCTCGCGCATCACTGGGTGGTCGCGGTTCACGTAGCCGCGCACGAAGCGTCGTGCGTCCTCGCCCGCGCGCGCAGCGAGCGCGCAGCCGAGGCAGACGAAACCGGCGTGCTTGCCCGAGCAGTTGTTGTGCAGCGCGGTGGGCTGCTCGCCGGCGGCGGCGAGCGCGCGCTGCGCCGCCTCGGCGCGCGGCCAGTGGGCGCCGCACTCGAGCGCGTCGGCGTCGAGACCGGCCTTGGCCAGCATCGCGCGCGCCGTGGCCACGTGCGCCGGCGCGCCGTCGTGCGACGCGCAGGCGAGCGCGAGCTCGGCGTCGGTGAGGCCGAGGCGGTCGGCCACGCCGAGCGCCACCAGCGGCAGCGCCTGCAGCAGCTTGACGGCCGAGCGCGGGAACACCGGCCGCTCGACGTCGCCGAGCGCGACGCGCCGCGTGCCGGCGGCGTCGACGACCGCCAGCGCGCCGCGGTGCCACGACTCGCGGTGGCCGCCGCGCCGCAGTTCGACCAGGATCGGATTCGCCGTCACGCCCGCCACTGTAGCGGGCGCACCGACAATGCCCGCATGACCATGCCTCGTGCCGCGGCGCCGGTGCTGCTCGGCGTCGACTTCACCTGTGCGCCGACGCCGCGCAAGCCGATCGTCGTCGCCCGCGGCGCGCTCGCCGGCGACGTGCTGCGCCTGCAGGGGCTGGAGGCGATCGCCACGCTCGCCGGCTTCGAGGCCCTGCTCGCCGCGCCGGGCCCCTGGCTTGGCGCGTTCGACTTCCCGTTCGGCCTGCCGCGCGCGTTCGTCGACGCCCACGCGCTCGGCGACCGCGCCGACGCCGTCGTCGCCGAGGTGCGCCGCCGCTGCCCGACGCGGCTCGCGTTCCGTGCCCTCGTCGACGCGTGGGGCAACGCGCGGCCGCCGGGCCAGCGGCTGATCCACCGCCGCACCGACACCGCGCTGCCGGGCGTGGCGTCGTCGAGCCCGCTGCAGACGCGCTACGTGCCGGTGGGTTTCATGTACTACGAGGGCTTCGCGCGCCTGGTGGCCGCCGGCGTCGACGTGCCGGGGCTGCACGCCGGCGACGCCGCGCGCGTCGCGCTCGAGGGCTATCCAGGCTGGCTCGCGCACGCGCTGATCGGGCGGCGCAGCTACAAGAACCGCGACGACGGCGCGACGCTGATCGCGCGCAAGGACATCGTCGAGGCGCTCGAGCAGGGCCGCTCGCCGCTCGGCCTGCGGCTCAAGCTCGGCCACGCGCAGCGCGACGCGCTGGCCGCCGACGCCGGCGGCGACCGCATCGACGCCGTGCTTTGCCTGGCGCAGGCGGCGTGGGCGTCGCGCCGGCCGGGCTACGCGCTGCCCGCCGACGTCGACCCGGTCGAGGGCTGGATCGTCGGCGCCGGCGCCCTGGCGGCGGGTGCGGCGTGGACGCGCTGAACCTGACGCTGCTGGCCGCCGGCACGCTGATCTTCGTCAGCGTGCTCACCGGACTGTTCTCGGCCCGCGCCGGGTTCTCGTTCCTGCTCGTGTTCCTGGTGGCCGGCATGCTGGTCGGCGAGGACGGGCCCGGCGGCGTCGAGTTCAGCGACTTCCGCCTCGCGTTCTGGGTCGGCAACGCGGCGCTGGCCGTGATCCTGCTCGACGGCGGGCTGCGCACCGCACTCGGCACGTTCCGCACCGGCCTGAAGCCGGCGCTGGGGCTGGCCACCGCCGGCGTCGTCGTCACGGCGGCGATCACCGGCGCGGCGGCGGCGCTGCTGCTGGGCATCGACTGGCAGCTCGGGATGCTGGCCGGCGCGATCGTCGGCTCCACCGACGCCGCGGCGGTGTTCTCGCTGATGCGCACCAGCCAGCTGCGCCTGAACGAGCGAATGGCGACGACGCTCGAGATCGAGTCGGGCATCAACGACCCGATGGCGGTGTTCCTGACCGTGATGCTGATCGCCTGGATCACGACGCCGGGCATGCAGGAGCCGTGGGCGCTGGCGCTGATGTTCGCCAGCCAGGCCGGCTGGGGGCTCGCCGTCGGCCTGGCCGGCGGCTGGCTGCTCGGCGAGCTGCTGCGCCGCATGCGGCTGGCCGCCGAGTACGAGGCGCTGTACGCGCTGCTGCTGCTGTCGTCGGGGGTGGCGGTGTTCGCCGGCGCCAACATGGCCGGCGGCTCGGGCTTCCTGGCGGTGTACCTGTACGGGCTGATCGTGCGCCACCGCGCCGAGCGCGTCGTGCTCGGCGCGCTGGCGGCGATGGACGGCTACGCGTGGCTCGCCCAGGCGGCGATGTTCCTGCTGCTCGGCCTGCTCGTCACGCCCAGGCGCATGCTCGACAACCTGCTGCCGGCGCTCGGCGTGGCGGTGGTGCTGATGTTCGTCGCGCGGCCGCTGGCGGTGTGGCTGTGCCTGGCGCCGCTGCGCTTCACGCGCGCCGAGATGGCCTTCGTGTCGTGGGTCGGCCTGCGCGGCGCGGTGCCGATCGTGCTGGCGGTGTTCCCGATCGTCTCCGGCGTGCCCGACGCGCGGCTGCTGTTCGACGTCGCCTTCGTCGCCGTGCTGGCGTCGCTGCTGCTGCAGGGCACGACGATGCGCTGGGCCGCGCAGCGCTTCGGCGTCAACCTGCCCGACGTCGCCGACGAGCCGGCGCACCGCGCCGTGTTCGGCGACTTCGTGATCGACGCTGCGACGCCGCTTTCGGACCTGTGCGTCTTCTACGGCCTGCCGCTGCCCGAGGACGGGCCGCGCGAGGTCGGCGAGTGGCTCGCCTGGCGGCTCGGCCGCCCGCCGGTGGTCGGCGACACGACGGAGTGGGGCGGGGCGCAGTTCAGCGTGCGCAGCCTCGAAGGTGCGCGCATCGCCGGGGTCGGGCTGCGGCTGCTCGGCGAGGCGCCGGGGTGACGCGCCGCCCGGATGTCACCGTTCGTATCGTCGGTATCGGCCACGGAACCGGGCGGCCGCCGCGCTCTCCAACGCGAATGTCCGAACGCACCACCCGCCCGCCGGTCGGCGTCTTCGGCGCCGTGCTGGGCCTGCTCGCCCGGGCGGCGCTGGCCGTGGCCGGCCTCGTCTTCTTCGCCAGCGCGCTCGTCGCCGGGCTGATCGCCACCGTCGTCGTCCTCGTCTGGGCGCTGCTGACCGGGCGGCGGCCGACGGTGGTGCGCTTCGTCTCCCCGCGCTGGCGCATGGACGCCGCACGCCCCGCGGCCCATGCACCGGCACGCGGCGACGTGATCGACGTCGACGCCCGCGAAGTCGCCTCGGAGCCCCGGCGCGACTGATCCCGGGCCGACCGCACCGGCGGCCCATCCGCGCGCCCTGTGGGCCGTCGCGCCGGCGGTTACGCTCGCGTGGCTTGCGGATCCCGCCTCCCGTGGACGACCCATCGCCCGTGCACCCGCCCGACGCCGGCGGGCCGAAGACCTCGGCCCGCGCCGGGAGCCGCCCGGCGCCGCCGGCCGGCGCAGACGGCAACGACGCGGCGACGCCCGAGGCCTGGTTCGCCGCCTGCGGCTGGGCGCCGTTCGAGTTCCAGCGCCGGGTCTGGGCCGCGATGGCGCAGGGGCGCAGCGGCCTGCTGCACGCGACGACCGGCAGCGGCAAGACATACGCGGTGTGGCTCGGCGCGCTGCGGCGCGCCGGGGCGCTCGGCGTGCCGGCGCACGGCGCCGCGCCGCCGCTGGGCGTGCTGTGGGTGACGCCGATGCGCGCGCTCGCCGCCGACACGGCGCGCGCGCTGCAGCGGCCGCTGCCCGACCTCGCGCCGGCGTGGACGGTCGCCACGCGCAGCGGCGACACGCCGAGCGCCGAGCGCGCGCGGCAGGACCGGCGGCTGCCGACCGCGCTCGTGACCACGCCGGAGTCGCTGAGCCTGCTGCTGACGCGCGCCGATGCGCGCGAACGCCTGGCCGGCGTGCACACCGTCGTCGTCGACGAGTGGCACGAGCTGATCGGCAACAAGCGCGGCGTGCAGGTGCAGCTCGCGCTGGCGCGGCTCAGGCGCTGGAACCGGGCGCTCGTCACCTGGGGCCTGAGCGCCACGCTCGGCAACCTCGAGCAGGCGATGGACACGCTCGTCGGCGGCGACGGCGTGCTCGTGCAGGGCCGGGTCGACAAGCCGCTCGTGATCGACACCCTGCTGCCGCACGAGCCGGGGCGCTTCAGCTGGGGCGGACACCTGGGCGCGCAGATGCAGCAGCCGGTGGTCGACGAGATCGAGCGCACCGCCGCCGCCGGCGGCACGACGCTCGTGTTCACGAACACGCGCAGCCAGGCCGAGATCTGGTACCAGCTGCTGCTGGCCGCCCGCCCCGACTGGGCCGGCGTCGTGGCGCTGCACCACGGGTCGCTCGACAGGGCGGCGCGCGAATGGGTCGAGCTCGGCCTGAAGGAAGGGCGGCTGAAGGCGGTGGTGGCCACCTCGTCGCTGGACCTCGGCGTGGACTTCCTGCCGGTCGAGCGCGTGCTGCAGGTCGGCAGCGCCAAGGGCATCGCACGGCTGCTGCAGCGCGCCGGCCGCAGCGGCCACGCGCCCGGGCGCGCGAGCCGGGTGACGCTGGTGCCGACCAACACGCTCGAGCTCGTCGAGGCGGCCGCCGCGCGGCGCGCGGCGCTCGCGGGGCAAGTCGAGCCGCGCACGAGCCCCGACAAGCCGCTCGACGTGCTGGTGCAGCACCTCGTCACCGTCGCGCTCGGCGGCGGCTTCGAGGCCGACGCGCTGTTCGACGAGGTGCGCAGCGCACCCGCGTACCGCACGCTCGGGCGCGACGAGTTCGACTGGGCGCTCGACTTCGTCGTCCAGGGCGGGGCGAGCCTGCACGCCTACCCCGAGTACCACCGCGTCCGGCGCGGCGAAGACGGCGTGTACCGGGTCACCGACCGCGGCATCGCGCACCGCCACCGGCTGCAGATCGGCACGATCGTCGCCGACGCGTCGATGCAGGTGAAGTGGCTGTCCGGGGGGACGATCGGCACGATCGAGGAGGGGTTCATCGCGCGCCTGAAGGCCGGCGACCACTTCGTGTTCGCGGGCCGCGTGCTCGAGTACGTGCGCACGCAGGACATGACGGCCTACGTGCGCAAGGCGAGCAAGCCCAGGGGCATCGTGCCGTCGTGGGCCGGCAGCAAGATGCCGCTGTCCAGCGAGATGGCCGACGCGGTGCAGGCGCTGCTCGAGGGCTTCGCGCGCGGCGACCTCGTCGACCGTGCCGAGCCCGAACTCGTCGCCGCGACGCCGATGCTCGCGACGCAGCAGCAGCGCTCGGCGCTGCCGCGCCGCGGGCGGCTGCTCGCCGAGCGCTTCCGCTCGCGCGAGGGCGAGCACCTGTTCCTCTACCCGTTCGGCGGTCGCCACGTGCACATCGGGCTGGCCCAGCTGCTCGCGTGGCGGCTGGCGCGCCGCGAGCCGAACACCTATTCGCTGTCGATCAACGACTACGGGCTCGAGATCCTTGCCGCCAGGCCGCTGGACCTCGCACCCCTGCACGACCGCTCGCTGTTCGCGACGACCGAACTGCTGCCCGACGTGCTCGCCAGCCTGATGAGCGGCGAACTGGCGCAGCGGCGCTTCCGCGAGATCGCGCGCGTGGCCGGGCTGGTCTTCAGCGGCTACCCCGGTGCGCCGAAGAGCCTGCGCCAGCTGCAGGCCTCCTCCAGCCTGTTCTACGAGGTGTTCCGCAAGTACGACGCCGGCAACCGGCTGCTCACCCAGGCCGAGCAGGAAGTGCTGTCGCAGGAGCTCGACATCGGCCGCCTGCGCGCGGTGCTGCAGCGCCTGGCCGCCGCGCCGCTGGACCTCGTCGAGCTCGCCGCGCCGAGCCCGTTCGCGCTGCCCCTGATGGTCGAGCGGCTGCGCGAGCAGCTGACGACGGAGAAGCTGAAGGACCGGCTCGCGCGCCTGCTCGCCGAGGCCGAGTCGGCTTGAGCCGCATGCCTCTTCCCGCGCCTTCGCGTTCACTTGCTGAAGGGGAACGGCGGATGTCGGCCCGTTGCGGGCCTTCGCGAAGGTCGGTTTTTTTCTGGCGATGTGCGGCGGTCGCGGCGTCGCGCCAGGCGGCACCCGCTGCGGGCTCACACTGTGGCGGTCGGCCCTGCGGGCCGACTGCGCTGCGCTGCTCGGCCCGGGGTCGCGCGGCAGAACTCGCTACGCTCCCTTCGGTCGCTGCGCTCGGA
>CALIDR010000208.1 GCA_938022295.1 uncultured Burkholderiaceae bacterium | reverse complement strand
TCGGCTGCAGGCGGCCGTGGGGCAGCGGCAGCGCCTCCACCGGCGGCGCGTGCGGCACGCGCGGCGCGCGCAGGCCCCGCAGGATCGCGTGGTGGAACAGCCGCGGCGCGGCCCAGGCGGCGGCCGCCGCGCCACCGGCGGCGAGCCACCATGGCAGGTCGGGCGTCACCGATCGCGGCCGGGCGTGGTGCCGCGGCGTGCGGGCACCGAGGTCAGAACGCCAGCGTCTGCACGCCGGGCTTGAGCAGGTGCGCGGCGACGTCGGCGGGCTTGGCCGGCGTCACGCCGGGCAGCAGGTCGCTCGCCTGGCGGCCGGTGTTGGGCAGGTACAGCGCGCACACCTCGACCTTGGCGCCGGCCTGGATCAGGCCCTGCAGCATCTGCTGCGGCGTCACGTTGCGCGGCTTGAGCGTCGGCAGCTCCTTGCCGGCGACCGCGATGTCGCCGGCGGCGTCGCACAGCAGCACGCGCACGCTGGCCTTCTGCTCGAGCGCCTGGCCCGCGAGCACGAGGCCCGCGCCCTGCGCCATCGCGCTGCCGCTGTGGATCGAGACGAAGAGGTCGGCCGCATGCGCACCGGCGGCGAGCGTCGAGGCGGCGAGGGCGGCGAGCACGGTGTGGCGCAGTTTCATCGTGGGTTCCTTTCGGGGGTTGGGGATGGCGGGTCGGGACATCGGGAATCAGCGCCGCGGCGGCAGGCCGGCGTAGTAGGCCGCCAGCGCGTCGACCTCGTCGCGCGTGAGCCTGGCGGCGAAGGCGCGCATGCCGCGCGCGGGGTCGTTGGCGCGCGTGCCGCCGTGGTAGTCGAGCAGCGTGCGCACGAGGTAGGCCGGGTTCTGGCCGGCGAGCGCCGGCTGGCCGTTCGTGCCGCCTCCGCCGCGCGCGCCGTGGCAGCTCGCGCAGGCGGTCAGCAGGCGCTTGCGGTCGCCGCTTCGCACGAGCGTCTCGATGGCGGCCGGCGTCGCCCCCGCGGGCGGCGCGCCGGCGACCGGGCGCGGCAGGCGCGCGGTGTAGGCGGCGAGGTCGGCCAGGTCCTGGTTCGACAGGCCGACGACGGCGTCGCGCATCAGCGCGGCGCGCTCGCCTTCGTGGCGGCGGTCGGCCTGGTAGTCGAGCAGCAGCTTGTAGGTGTAGGCCGCGCGCTGGCCGGCCACGCTCGGCCAGTGGATGCTCGGCGTCAGCCCCTGTGCGCCGTGGCACGAGGCGCAGAACTGCTGGCCGTACAGCCGTTCGCCGCGCGCGGCGTCGCCGGCGGGCATCGCGGCGAGCTCGCGGCGCAGCTCGGCGGGGGTCAGGGCGGCCACCGTCGCCGTGGCATGCGTCGCGGCTTCGCCGGCGCGGGTCGGCGTCGGCACGAGGGTGCCGGCCGCAGCCAGCAGCAGCGCGGCGGCCGCCACGAGGGACATCGGGAGCAGCTTCATGCGAACACGTCCTGCGTGAAGGTGCGCAGCCACGCCTGCTGGTAGCGCGCGCCGAGGCGGATCTGCGTCGGGCTGGCGTCGAGCGGCAGGTAGCGCGCCTCGCCGTTGACGCGCGCGATCTTGCCGTCGACGATGCGGAACACGTCGGCGACGAACAGGCCGTAGTCCTTGCCGGCGAGCGCGTAGCAGGTGTTCTCCCACACCGGCTCGGGCGCGGGGCGGCCGGCGAGTTCCTCGACGATCGCGCGCGCCGTCGCCTTGGCCTGCGTGTTGGCCGAGAAGCCGCTCTTGGGCATCGCGTCGGCGATGCTGGCGTCGCCGATCACGTGCACGTGCGGCAGCTGTGTCGACGCGAACGTGCGCCGCTCGACCGGGCACCAGCCGCTCGCGTCCGCCAAGCCGAGCTGGCGTGCCAGCGCACCGGCGCGCATCGGCGGCACGATGTTGACGACGTCGGCGGCGATCACGTCGCCCTCGGTCTCGACGCGCATGCGCTTGGCGTCGACCTTCAGCACGCGGCCGCCGTCCTTCGCGCGCACCCAGCGCAGCATGCCGGGGCGGCCGTGGCGCTGGATCTCGACCTTGCCGGCCATCTTCTGCGCGTAGTCGTCGGGCAGGTCGAAGCCGTAGAGCCGGTTCCAGCCGAGCATCATCGTCTGGTCGGTGACGAAGCTGTCCTTCGGGTCGACGATGATCACCTTCGCCGTCGGGTTGTGCTTCTGGAACCACTCCGTCACCAGCGCCGCACGCTCGTAGGGGCCAGGAGGGCAGCGGTACGGGTTCGGCGGCGCCACCAGCACGAAGGTGCCGCCCGGGCGCATCGCCTGCAGCTGGCGCACGAGCAGCGCGGTCTGCTCGCCGGGAATCCAGCCGCTGGGCATCGCGGTGCGCGCCACCGCCTCGCTGTAGCCCGGAATCGCGTCGTACATCAGCTCGATGCCGGGCGAGACGATCAGGCGGTCGTAGGCGAGGCTGCGCCGGCCGGCGGTGTGCACCGTGCGCCTGGCGGCATCGACGCCGATGACGGTGTCGATCAGCACCTCGACGCCGTAGCGGCTCGCCAGCGCGTCGTAGCGCACCTCGAGGTCGGCCATCGCGACGTGGCCGTTGAGCACTTCGCTCGAGCCGTAGGGGCGGATGTAGACCGGGTGACGCTCGATCAGCGTGACCTTCAGCGCCGGGTCGAACAGCTTCAGGTACTTGGCTGCCGTCGCGCCGCCGACGCCGCCGCCGACCACGACGACGTGGCCGGCACCCTGGGCGCGGGCGAGGAACGGGGCGGCGAGCGGCGCGGCGGCGGCCAGTGCCGCGGCGCGAAGGAGGGTGCGTCGTTTCATCGCGGGGCTCCGGGTCGCAGGGGGTTCAGCGCCGCCGCCGAACCGGGGGCCGGGCTCTGGCGCTCGAAGTAGGCGGCCATCGCGCGCAGGTCGTCGTCGTTCAGGCCGCGCGCGACGTGGCCCATCAGCGTGGCCGGGCGCGCGCCGCTGCGGAAGTCGCGCATCGTCGCGACGAACTGCGTCGCCGGCATGCCGGCCAGCGGCATGAAGGCCTCGTCGCCGAGCCGCCCCTGCGTGCCGTGGCACGCGGCGCAGGTGTGCGCGAGCGCCTCGCCGGAGACAGGGGGCAGGGCCGGCGGCGTCGCAGGTGCCGCGGCCGCCGCCGGCGCGGTGACGGTCTGCGCGAGCAGCAGGCCGGTCGACGCCGCCGCGCCGGTGAGGACCATGGCCAGGAGCAGTCGTTTCATCTCACCTTCCCATCACCCACAGGCCGATCGCGAAGTAGTGGACGATCCACAGCACGAGCAACCCGATCGAGACCTGGCCGAGCCGCGTGACCGCGGCCGACGGCGTGAAGACGCCGCCGCGGTGCTGCCCCGCCTGCCACGCCACCGTCAGCAGGTAGCCGAGCGCGGCGGCGCCGAGCACGCCGAAGGTGACGAAGAACGTCAGCGTCGAGTACCAGTCCATGTGGATGCGGTAGTCGAGCGCGTCGTAGCCGTGCGTGCCGGCGAGCAGCGTGTAGCGCAGCGCCTCGCGCGCGGCAGCCACCGCGATCAGCGCGACGGCGCCGACGCCGAACACGGCGTAGCCCCACAGTCCGCGCTCGAGGCGCGCGCCGAGCAGCGCCGGCAGCGCGACGGCCACCAGCAGCAGCACGAGCGCGACGAGCATCCACGGCGAGGTCGCGAAGAACGCCATCTTCTCGGGCAGCGTCGCGATCCACGCCGCGCCGAACGCGAGCGCGACAACACCGCCGGCGAGCATCAGCTGGCGCCCGAGCCGGGCGAGGAAGTCGAGGTAGCGCGCGTCGCGCTCGCGCGCGCCCTGCAGGTAGCGGCGCACCGCGATCAGCCACGCGCCGATGACCGGTGCCGCCAGCGCGATGAAGAACCCGAAGCGCGGCAGGCTCCACGCGTGCAGCGTCCGGCCCGACGGGTCGACGCGGCCGCCCGGCGCGTACCAGGCCTGCCACTGCTCGGGCCACAGCATCTGGTAGCTCAGCACGTGCATGATGAAGCCGACCGCGAGCAGCAGCGCGAGCGAGGCGACCATCATCCAGCCCGAGCGCGCCGGCCGCGACGCGAGGTCCGGGTTGCGCCAGTAGAAGCCGTACATCGCGAGGTAGCCCGCGATCAGGATGACGACGAAGCCGATCACCCACCACGCCGACAGCACGTTCGACGTGTACCAGAACGGGTCGTACGTGACCTGCACGAACAGCAGCGGCGCGACGCCGATCACGATCGCGACCGACACCGCGATCTTGGCGGTGGAAAGCATCGTCGCCGCGAGCCGCCGCCAGTGCGCGTCGGCGCTGAAGGCGCCGCGCAGCACCAGCGCGCCCGCGCCGAGCATCACCTGCACCGCGGCGGCGTGCAGCGCGAACGTCAGCACGCCGAGCAGCAGGAACACGAGCGGGTGCGATGGCACGCCGGCCGGGTCGCGCAGCGCGTAGAGCATCTCGGCGTTCATCGCTCGGTCCTCCTCGTCGTCTGTTGCGCGGTGCGCACCGCGGGCGCGGGGCCGGCCAGGCTCGCGATGTAGCTCGCCAGCGCGAGCGCCTCGTCGTCCTGCAGCGGCACGCGCGGCATGTAGATCGTGGCGCCGGTGGCCAGCGCCGCCTGCAGGTATTCCGCGATCGCCGGCACGTCGGTGCTGCCGCCGAAGTAGCGCGCCAGCGGCCGCATGCCCGAGTCGCTCAGCGAATGGCAGTTCGCGCAGGTCGACAGCGCCAGGAAGCGGCCGACCTCGAGCCGGTTGTCGGGCGTGATCGTGCGCAGCGGGTCGGGGGTGAAGACGTGTGTCTTCAGCAGGCCGTGCGCCTCGATCGTCGGGATCTCGCTCGCGATGCCCATGCCGGGCACGTCGCGGCCGATGATCTGGTTCGAGTAGACGTACTGGCCGGCGACCCACGGCTTGCGGATCGACTCGCGCGCCACCTCCTCGGGCCACAGGCCGAAGACGAGGATCGCGAGCGTGGCGACCGACGCCAGCGCCGGCGTCAGCCAGCGTGGGCGCACCAGCGTGACGACGAAGTACGCCGCCACGCCGCCGAGCACCGCGAGCAGCGTCGGCGCGAAGCGCTCGGGCAGGCGGTTGGCCATCACGACCTCGGCCGACTCGGGCAGCGTGCCGAGGTACCACTGCAGCATCGCCGCGCCGGCGGCGGTGCTCGCCAGGCCCAGCCACGCCAGCCGCGCGAGCACGGCCTTCTTGAACGCGGCGTCGTCGAAGCGCGCGGCGACGATGCCGCCGACCACCGCCGTCATCGTGAACATGAAGGCGGTGCGCATGCCCAGCTGCGCGAACGTGTTCGGGCCGTAGAAGCCGTTGAGGTAGCCGCCCTCGCTGAACCAGCGCTCCTGCCCCGGCCACATCATGAACGACAGGATGCCGACGATGACGAGCATCGTCGTGTACGACGTCAGGCCGAAGATGACGGCGATGCGCAGGTACGTCTTCGCGTCGAGCCGCGTCGCGAGGTGGGTCAGCATGTAGACACCGACCACCTCGATGACGAAGAAGACCCACTCGGTGGCCCACTTCCAGACGAAGCTGTGGATCAGCGCCGAGATACCGCGCGGGCTCGCCACCGTCGTGCTGTACCAGATGCCGGGGCCGGTGATCGAGCCCAGCACGTACGAGAACACGAGCAGGAACAGCCCGTAGCGGCGGATGAACTCGAGGTACTCGAGCTTGCCGGTGCGGTTGGCGTAGACCGCGAGGCCGGCGAAGAAGATCGCCGCGCCGACCGCGGTGTGCGAGAACAGCACGTGGACGGTGGCGATGATGCCGACGACCCAGCCGCTGCCGATGCCGGGCTCGAACCAGGTGGGGTACAGGCCGATCAGGTCCATGATGGGCGGGCGATCAGGGGGTGCGGGACGCGGGGGCGCGGGGCCGGGCGGGCGGGCATCGGGTCGACCTCACTCGGGCTGGCAGATCTCGCCGCGGGCCACCGCCAGCAGCGTGCGCGCGGCGAGCGCCGCGAGCACGGCCGACAGCACCGCGAGCAGCGCGGTGGCGAGCACCGCGTAGGTGGCGCCGCCGGAGCGGTGCGCCATCGCGAGCGTGGCGATCGTCATCGCGGCCAGCGGGAACGAATAGGCCCACGACGACAGGAAGAACCGCAGCCGCAGGAAGCGCAGCGCGTTGGTGGCCAGCAGCAGCGTGAGGAACAGCGCCGTCGACCACAGCACGTGGGCGAAGGCGTCGACCGTGTCGACGAGGTTGACGTACGCGACGAAGCCCACCGCCGGCGGCGCGACGAGGATGAACAGCGTCGGCGTCAGCCGCTCGGGCAGCGGGGCGTGGAAGAACAGGCGGTACATCACGATCGTCATCAGCACGATCCAGAACACGATGCCGATCGCGAAGAAGAACCACGACAGGTCCGCCGGGTAGAACGCGACGCCCGCCACCGGCACCAGCACGTTGCCGACGACCGGGATGAACCACGCCGGGTTGACGTGCGCCACCTCGATGCCCGTGTGGTGGATCCAGCGGTTCATCACGACGAGCGTGAACCCGAGGTGCAGCGGCGTGCCGATGAGCCACAGCAGCCGGGCGGCGTCGGGCGCCGAGCGCAGGAACACGATCGACAGCAGCAGCAGGCTGATCGAGACCGCCGGAAAGAAGTTCAGGCGCACCGGGTGGCGGAACTCGGCGCGCACCTCGTCGGCGTACAGCACCGCCTTGGCCGCGTACAGCAGCACGAGCAGCGCGAACACGCCTGCGGCGAGCCAGCCGATCGCCGCGCCGAGCCCCGCCGGCGCCCACGGCAGCACGCTGGCTGCGCGCGACCACGCGATCGCGAGCCCCGCAAGGCCCATCACGACGGAGAAGAACGACACCGGCAGGTGCTGCAACCGCGAGGCGGGGCGCAGCGCCAGCGGCTCGGACATCGAAGCGCTCACGACGGTCTCCTCAGGCGGTGACGGCGAGGCGGTCGGCCACGCGGCGCAGCGCGGCGCGCGCGAGTTCGCAGGCCGAACGCAGCGCCGGGTTGGCGGCGAGCGCCGCGATCACGCGCGGGTCCTGCAGCGCGATGCGCGTGTGGCCGGGCGCGTGCTCGATCGCGCTGCCGCCGCATGGCAGCAGGGCGCCGATGTCGGGCTCCTGGCGGATCAGGTCGTGCGCGATGCGGGGGCTGCAGATGCCGAGCAGCTTGTGCGGCGGCACGTCTAGGCCGAGCCTGGTCTTCAGCGTGGCCTGCACGTGGACTTCGCTGACGACGCCCATCTGTTCGGCCGCCAGCGCGCCGCGCAAGGCGTCGAGCGCCGCGGGCAGCGGCTGGTCGAGCTCGACGACGAAGGCGTAGGGGGTTTGCATGATCGGCTCCTCGTGGCTTCAGGCGGCGCTGTCCTCGCCGATCAGCAGCCGCGTGTCGCCGACGTAGCGGTGCGGCGGGATCTCGAGGTTGGTCGGCGCCGGCTTGTTCCTGAACACGCGTCCCGCGCCGTCGAACGTCGAGCCGTGGCACGGGCAGAAGAAGCCGCCGGCCCAGTCGGCGCCGACGCTCGGGTTGGCGCTGCCGGCCGGCACCGCGGTCGGCGAGCAGCCCAGGTGCGTGCAGATGCCGACCGCGACGAACACGTCGGGCTTGACCGAGCGCGTCGCGTTGCGCGCGTAGGACGGCTGCTGCGAGCGCGCCGAGTCGGGGTCGGCGAGGTCGGGGCTGGGCGTCTCGACCGCAGCGACCATCTCGGGCGTGCGGCGCACGATCCACACCGGCTTGCCGCGCCACTCGACGGTCTTCATGCCGCCGGGCGGGATGTCGGAGATTTCGACCTCGACCGCGGCGCCGAGCGCACGTGCGCGCTCGCTCGGCGCGAACGAGGCGACGAACGGCACCGCGGTGGCGACGGCGGCCACGCCGCCGGCGGCGCTGGCGGCGATCAGCCAGGTGCGGCGCTCGGGGTCGGTGGCGGCGGGCGGGGGCAGGGCATGGTCGGTCACGGGAGGCTCCTTGCGGCAGCGCGTAGATACCTACACCCGTATCAAGAGCCGTGCCAGCCCGGCTCCGGAACGAAAAGTGGCGACGCGACAAGCACTTGCACGCCGTCATAGGGTGTCGTCGGTGTCCGGGCGGGCGGCAGGGTTGGCACGCAGTGCCATTCGTGACAGCATTGGTGGCAGCATGAGTGCCAAGCCTGCCCCTGCCACCGATGCCGCGCCCCCGGTGCTGCCCGAACTGGTCTCGTACCTCGAAGGCCTGCCCGAGCCGCACATCGTGTTCGACCGCCACTACCGCATCGTCGCCGCCAACGCGGCGTACCGCGCGCAGTTCAGCCCGCGCGCTTCGGTGGTCGGGCGCACCTGCTACGAGGTCTCGCACCGCATCGACGTGCCGTGCGACCGCGCCGGCGAGAGCTGCCCGCTCGCGCGCTCGCGCGCCAGCGGCCAGCGCGAGCGCGTGCTGCATCTGCACCACACGCCGCACGGCGAGGCCTACGTCAACATCGAGCTCGTGCCGCTGCGCGACGCGCAGGGCGATGCGGCGTACTTCGTCGAGAAGATGGAGCCGCTGCGCGTCGCGCAGGGCGAGCCGGCTGCCGAGGGGCTGATCGGGCGCTCGCCCGCGTTCCAGGCGATGCTCGAGCTCGTCGCGCGCGTGGGGCCGTCGCAGGCGAGCGTGCTGCTGCTCGGCGAGTCGGGCACCGGCAAGGAACTCGTCGCGCGCGCGGTGCACGAGGCGAGCGAGCGTGCCGCGCGCCCGCTCGTCGTCGTCGACTGCGCGAGCCTGCCCGAGACGCTGTTCGAGAGCGAGGTCTTCGGCCACGAGAAGGGCGCCTTCACCGGCGCCCACGCGGCCAAGCCCGGTCTCGTCGAGGCCGCCAGCGGCGGCACGCTGTTCCTCGACGAGGTCGGCGACATCCCGCTGCCGGTGCAGGTCAAGCTGCTGCGCCTGCTCGAGAGCGGCACCTACCGCCGCGTCGGCAGCACCGAGCTGCGCCGCGCCGACGTGCGGCTGGTGTCGGCCACCCACCGCGACCTGCCGGCGATGGTGGCCGACGGGCGCTTCCGCGAGGACCTGTTCTACCGCCTGGCGACGTTCCCGATCGCGCTGCCGCCGCTGCGCGAGCGGCCGGGCGACATCGCGCTGCTCGCGCCGGCGCTGCTCGCGCGCGTCGCGCCGAAGCGGCGGCTGGCGCTGACGGCCGACGCGCTGCGCCGGCTCGCCGCGCACGACTTCCCCGGCAACGTGCGCGAGCTGCGCAACGTGCTCGAGCGCGCGGCGCTGCTCGCCGACGGCGACGCGATCGACGCCGCGACCGTCGAGCGCGCACTCGCCGT
>CALIDR010000207.1 GCA_938022295.1 uncultured Burkholderiaceae bacterium | reverse complement strand
ATGCAGTATATGCGGCACACGCTGGCCCTGGCCGCCGGAGCGCTGGAGCTGGGAGAGTTTCCCATCGCGGCCATCGTGGTCCTGGATGACGAGATCCTCGCCAGCGCCGCGGCATCTGAGAAGCGGGAGAGGCGCTACCTGGGCCACGCGGAGCTGGTGGCCATGCGGGCCGCGTGTCAGGAGCTCGGGCACTGGCGCCTGAACGACTGCTGCCTCGCGGTGACGCTCGAGCCGTGCCCGATGTGCGCGATGGCGATGCTGCACGCGCGGCTGAAGCGGGTCGTCTTCGGCGCCTGGGACCCGAAGACGGGCGCCGCGGGCTCGGTCGTCGACCTGTTCGCCGAAGCGCGGCTGAACCACCACACCGACGTGCGCGGCGGCGTGCTCGCCGAGGCCTGCGGCGGGCTGCTGCGCGACTTCTTCGCCGAGCGGCGTGCCCGCCAGCGCGCGCTGCGCCCGCCGGCCGGGGCGCCGGCCGACGAGCCGATCCCCACCGGCGACGTCGTCGAGGGCGACCTGTTCGAGCCCGAGCCGCCCGCGCGATGAGCCGGCTGACGCTGTTCTCGCCGTCGGGCGCGGTGGCGCGCGTGGCGCCGCTGCGCCGCGCGGTGCGGCGGCTGGGCGCGCTCGGCTTCGACGTCACGGTCGACGAGGCGGCGCTCGCGCGCCACCAGCGCTTCGCCGGCGACGACGACACGCGCCTGGCGGCACTGCACCGCGTCGCCCACGACGCGCCGCGGGTGGCGCTGGCCACGCGCGGCGGCTACGGCCTCGCGCGGCTGCTCGACCGCCTGGACTGGCCGCGGCTGGCGCGCAGCGTCGAGCGCGGCACGCGCTGGGTCGGCTACAGCGACCTGACGGCGCTGCACCTGGCGCTGTGGGCGCACACCGGGGTGTCGGGCTGGGCCGGGCCGCTGGCGATCGACGACTTCGGCCGCCGCGACGACGAAGGCGGCACCGACGAGGTCACCGTCGGCACCTTCGTCGAGGCGATGGCCGGGGAGCTGGAGGCGGTGGGCTTCCGCACCGCGGCCGGCTTCGACGGCCTGGACGTGACCGGGCCGCTGTGGGGCGGCAACCTGACGGTGCTGGTGTCGCTGCTGGGCACGCGCCACTGGCCGGGGCGGCGCACGCGCGGCGGCGTGCTGTTCCTGGAGGACGTCAACGAGCACCCGTACCGCATCGAGCGCATGCTGCTGCAGCTGCACCAGGCCGGTGTCCTCGACGCGCAGCGCGCCGTGCTGCTCGGCGACTTCGGCGGCTTCCGGCCCTCGCCGCTGGACCGCGGGTTCGGGCTGAAGGACGCCGTCGCGCACCTGCGCAGCGTCACCCGCACGCCGATCGTCGGCGGCCTGCCGTTCGGCCACGTGCCGCGCACCAAGGTCTGCCTGCCGGTGGCGCGGCGGGCGCAGCTCGTCGTCGACGGGCGCAACGTCTGGCTCGCGTGGGGGCACGCTTGAGGCGCTGGCTCGCCGCCGCGTGCTGCGCGCTCGGCCTCGTCGCCGGCTGCGACAACAGCCCGCACCCGCGCGGCATCGAGCGCACGAACACGCTGCTCAACGCGTTCCAGGAACGCAGCCCGCGCACGCTCGACCCGACGACCTCGTACAGCAACAACGAGACGCCCTACACCTACCAGATCTACGAGCCGCTGTACGGCTACCACTACCTGAAGCGCCCGTACACGCTGGTGCCGAAGACGGCGCAGGCCGTCGTCGAGCCGCAGTACCTCGACGCCAGTGGCCGGCCGCTGCCGCACGACGCGCCGGCCGACGCGATCGCCTACACCGTCTACGACATCCGCATCCGCCCGGGCATCCTCTACGCGCCGCACCCGGCGTTCGCGAAGGACGGGCAGGGCCGTTACCGCTACCACGACCTGAAGCCCGGCGACGTCGGCGGCCGCCGCTCGCCGCTCGAGTTCGAGCACCAGGGCACGCGTGAGCTGGTGGCCGACGACTACGTCTACGCCTTCAAGCGCCACGCGACGACGCGCACCGAGGCGCCGATCTTCGGCATCTTCGCCGAGTACGTCGTCGGCCTGCGCGACTACGGCGAGCTCGTCAAGCGCGAGGACGCGGCCTTGCGCGCCGGGCTCGATCCGGCCGCGCTCGACAAGCCGTTCCTCGACTTCCGCCGCTGGCCGCTCCAAGGCGTGACCGCGCCCGAGCCGCATCTGCTGCGCATCAAGATCCACGGCAAGTACCCCCAGTTCAAGTACTGGCTCGCGATGACGTTCACCGCACCGGTGCCGTGGGAGGCTGACGCGTTCTACGCCCAGCCGGGCATGGCGGCCAACGGGCTGAGCCTGGCGACGTGGCCGGTGGGCACCGGGCCCTTCATGATGACGGAGGTCGTCACCGATCGCCGTCACGTGATGCGGCGCAACCCGCACTTCCGCGGCGTGTCGTACCCCTGCGAGGGCATGCCCGAGGACGCCGGCAGCGGGCTGCTCGCCGACTGCGGCAAGACGATGCCGTTCGTCGACGCGATCGTCTCGACGATCGAGCGCGAGAAGGTGCCGCACAAGGCCAAGTTCGTGCAGGGCTACCTCGACGTGCCCGAGATCGAGCGCCCGGAGTGGGGCATCGAGTTCCTCGTCGACATGGGCGACTCCGAGCGCACCGCGCGGCTGTACACCGAACGCGGCTTCCGCTTCCCGAGGACGGTCGACATCAGCAACTGGTACCTCGGCTTCAACTGGCTCGACCCCGTCGTCGGCCGCGGCGACACGCCCGAGCAGCAGGTGCGCAACCGCAAGCTGCGCCAGGCACTGTCGATCGCGATCGACTGGGAGGAGGGCTACGGCAAGATCTTCCTCGCCAAGGGCGGCGAGGCCGCGCACGGGCCGCTGCCGGCGGGCCTGTTCGGCTCGCGCCACGGCACGCCCGAAGGCCACAACCCGGTCACGCACCGGATCGAGGGCGGCCGGGTCGTGCGCCGCTCGATCGACGAGGCCAGGCGCCTGCTCGCCGAAGCCGGCTACCCGAACGGCCGCGACGCGACCACCGGCCGCCCGCTCGTGCTGAACTACGACTACCAGCGCGCGCCCACGCCAGAGAGCAAGGCTGAGCTCGACTGGATGGTGCGCCAGTTCGCCAAGCTCGGCGTGCAGCTCGAAATCCGCGCCACCGACTACAACCAGTTCCAGGAGAAGATGCTCGCCGGCCGGCAGCAGATCTTCTGGTGGGGGTGGCTCGCCGACTATCCCGACGCCGAGAACTTCCTGTTCCTGCTCTACGGCCCGAACAGCAAGGCCGAGCACGAGGGCGAGAACGCCGCGAACTACCAGAACGACGAGTACGACCGCCTGTACAAGCAACTGCAGACGCTCGACGACGGCCCTGACAAGCAGGCCGTGATCGACCGCATGGTCGCGATCGTGCGCGAGGACGCGCCCTGGGCCTGGGGCTACTTCCCCTACGCGGCGGCGGCGTTCCAGCCCTGGGTGCACAACGGCAAGCCGAGCATCCTGATTCGCGACATGGCGATGTACTACCGGCTCGACCCGGAACTGCGCGCGCGCAAGTGGGCCGAGTGGAACCGCCCCGTGTACTGGCCGCTGGCGCTGCTCGCGCTCGGCGCGCTCGCGCTCGCGTGGCGGCTGCGGCGCAGCTTCGTCGAGCGCGAGCGGGCCGTCGCGCGGCCCGCCGCGACCGCACCTGCTGCGCGATGAGACTACACTTCGTTGGCGACGCGAGCGATTTGAGGTCCCCGATGGAAGTGACTGTCCGCGAACTGAAGGCCCACCTGTCGGCGATCGTGCGCCGCGTGCAGGCCGGCGAGACGGCGCTGATCACGTCGCACCGCAAGCCGGTGGCGCGCCTCGTGCCGCCGCCGCCGAGCGGCGACTCGATCACCGACCGGCTGCTCGCCGCCGGCGTGATCAGCGAGCGGCCGAGCGGCGGCGTGCTGCACCGGCGCGCGCCGAACCCGTTGCCGCCGGGGGTGGGCAGCGTGGCCGACGCCGTGATCGAGGACCGCGGTTGACGCCGTACCTGGACACGTCGGCGCTGATCAAGCTGTACGTCGACGAGGAGAGCAGCGATGCGCTGTGGGCCTGGCTCGAGGGCCAGCAGCCGGCGACGTGCCGCATCACCTTTGCTGAAGCGCACGCGGGCATCGCGCGCCGTGAGCGTGAAGTGCCGCTCGCGCACGACGTGTGGACGATCGCGCGCGGGCGGCTGCGCGCCGACTGGCCGCTGTACCGCATCGTCGAGGTGACGCAGCCACTGGTGGAGGCGGCCGCCAACTTTGCCGACACGTTCGGCCTGCGCGGCTACGACGCGGTGCAGCTCGCCGCCGCGCACGCCGTCGGGCATGCGTTGCCTGGCGAGACCTCGGTCTTCGTCAGCTTCGATCGGCGGCTGAACCGCGCCGCGCGCCTGCTCGGCCTCGCCCTGCCCGAGGGCGCGCCTTGCTGAACTACATCCTGCGCCGGCTCGGCTACGGCGTGCTCGTGCTCGCCGGTGTCAACCTGCTGACGTTCGTGCTCTTCTTCACCGTCAACACGCCCGACGACATGGCGCGGCTGAACATCGGCGGCAAGCGCGTGAGCCAGGAGCAGATCGACAAGTGGAAGGCCGAGCGCGGCTACGACAAGCCGCTGTACTGGAACGCGCAGGCCGAGGGTGCCGGCAAGCTCACGCGCACGATCTTCTGGGAACGCTCGGCGAGCCTGTTCGTGCTCGACTTCGGCCGCTCGGACGCCAAGCAGTCGTCCGACATCGGCCACGAGATCGCCACCCGCATGGGGGTGAGCCTGCAGCTCGCGGTGCCGATCTTCGCGCTGCAGCTGATCGCGTCGACGGCGTTCGCGCTCGTGCTCGTGTTCTTCCGCGCCACCCGCATCGACTTCTGGGGCGTCGTGCTGTGCGTCGTGATGCTGTCGATCAGCAGCCTTTTCTACATCATCGTCGGCCAGTACCTGTTCTCGCGCGTGCTCAGGCTGGTGCCGATCTCGGGCTACGCCGGCGGCCCGGACGCCGTGAAGTTCCTCGTGCTGCCGGTGGTGCTGAGCCTGCTGTCGCGCCTGGGCACCGAGGCGCGGCTGTACCGCGCGATGTTCCTCGAGGAGATCGGCCGCGACTACGTGCGCACCGCGCGCGCGAAGGGGCTGGCCGAGACCGTCGTGCTCGGCCGCCACGTGCTGCGCAACGCGCTGATCCCGATCCTCACCAGCGCCGGCTCGTACCTGCCGTACGTGTTCCTCGGCAGCCTCGTGTTCGAGAGCTTCTTCGGCATCCCCGGGCTCGGCGCTTACGTGATCGACGCCATCGCCGGCCAGGACTTCGCGATCGTGCGCAGCATGGTCTTCCTCGGCTCGGTGCTGTACGTGCTGTCGTACCTGCTGATCGACGTCGCCTACACCGTGGCCGACCCGCGCGTGCGCCTGCAGTGATGCCCAAGCCCGTCGTGCTGTGGACTGACGCCGCGCTGTGGGCGCTGGTGGCCGCGCTCGCGCTGTACTTCCGCCATGTCGCGCGCACGCCGAACCTGCGCGCGATCTGGGGCAAGGTGCTGCGCGACGCGCCGGCGCTCTCGGCGCTCGTCGTCTTCGCGCTGTTCGCCGCCGTCGCGCTGCTCGACAGCGTGCACTTCCGCCGTGCGCTGCCGCCGGCGCCCGGGGCGGCCGCCGACACGCCCGTGTTTCACGCCACGCGCACCGAGAGCCTGCTCGACGCGCTGCTCGCGCGCCCGATCGCGATGCGGGAGACGACGTACTCGAAGCCGCTGGCGACCCACGGCTTCACGAAGGAGAGCGTCGAAGTCGACGGCCGCACCGAGCGCGTGTACCCGCGCCTGGACCACGCCGGCCGTCACCTCGCCGATCCCGAGACCGAGCACGCCGGCGACGTCGCGCGCCGCGCCGCCACGGGCCTCGCCGGCGGGCTCGCCATGGCCGCGCTCGCGACGCTGCTCGCCGCGGGGGTGCGCGCACGCCGCGGCGGCCTGGCGCTGCGCACGAGCCTCGCCGACATCGCCGCCGGTCGCACCGAGCTGCCGCTGCGCGCGGCGTTGCTGACGTTGGCCGCGGTGTGCGTGCTCGCCGGGCCGATCGCCGCGCTGGCCGGTCACTATCACCCGTTCGGCACCGACCGCACCGGCAACAGCGTGCTCGTCCAGGCGCTCAAGAGCATCCGCACCGCGTTCGTGATCGGGTCGCTCGCCACCGTGGCGACGTTGCCGTTGGCGGTGGGCCTGGGCGTCGTGGCCGGCTACTTCAAGGGCTGGGTCGACGAGACGGTGCAGTACCTGTACACGGTGCTGTCGTCGATCCCGAACGTGCTGCTGATCGCCGCCTGCGTGCTGATGGTGCAGGTCTTCATCGACGAGCACCCCGACCTGTTCGAGACCGGCGCCGAGCGCGCCGACCTGAAGCTCTTACTGCTGTGCCTGATCCTCGGCCTGACCGGCTGGGCGACGCTCGCGCGCCTCGTGCGCGGCGAGACGATGAAACTGCGCGAACTCGAGTACGTGCAGGCCGCGCAGGCCTTCGGCGTCGGTCCCGCGCACATCATGCGCCGCCACGTCGTGCCCAACGTGATGCACCTGGTGCTGATCACGACCGTGCTCGACTTCTCGGCGCTCGTGCTTTACGAAGCGGTGCTGAGCTACGTCGGCGTCGGCGTAGACCCGAGCATGGCGAGCTTCGGCGGCATGATCAACCTCGCGCGCAGCGAGATGAGCCGCGACCCGGTCGTGTGGTGGAGCTTCGCCGCCGCGTTCGCGTTCATGGTCGCGCTCGTGCTCGCGGCCAACCTGCTCGCCGACGGCGTGCGCGACGCGTTCGACCCGCGGGCGCGGGCGTTCCGGCCACGGCTCATGGCGCGCCAGACGTCGGCGTGAACCGGCGCGCGGTGCTACGCTGCCGTTCGTCGACCAGGGAGACCCTCATGCAAGGCTTCGATCGCATCACGCTGCGTCCCGACCAGATGGGAGGGCGCCCGTGCATTCGTGGTCTGCGGGTGACGGTCGGTACGATCGTCGGCGCCATCGCGAGTGGCCGCAGCGTCGACGACGTGCTGCAGGACTACCCGTACCTCGAACGTGACGACGTGCTGCAGGCGCTGCGCTACGCCGCATGGCGCGCCGAGGAGCGCGACTGGCCGCTGGAGGCGGCTTGAGGCTGCTGCTCGACATGAACCTGGCCCCGCGCTGGGTCGAGTCGCTGCGCGATGCCGGGTACGAGGCCGTTCACTGGTCGGCGGTCGGTGACCCGCGGGCCTCCGATGCCGAGTTGATGGCGTTCGCGCGCGCGGACCGCTACATCGTGCTCACGCACGACCTCGATTTCGGTGACATCCTGGCCGCCACCGGTGGCACGGCACCCAGCGTGGTCCAGATTCGTGGCGACGAGCTCGCACCCGAGCGTATTGCGGGACACGTCTTGCGTGCCCTCGAGCAGTGCCGTGACGCCCTGGCGCAGGGCGCGCTGGTCTCGATCGATCTCGATCGACACCGTCTGCGCATGCTGCCCCTGACCGGGTCGACGTGACCTCGATGCTGCGCGTAGACGACCTTCACGTCGCGCTCGACGGCGACGCCTGTCTCGTCAAGGCGATCGACGGCCTGAGCCTCGCGATCGAGCGTGGCGAGACCTTCGCGCTCGTCGGCGAGTCGGGCTGCGGCAAGAGCATGACGGCGCTCGCGCTGCTGCGCCTGCTGCCCGACAGCGGCCGCGTCGAGGCCGGGCGCGTCGAGCTCGACGGCACCGACACGCTCGCGCTGCCCGAGGCCGCGATGCGGCGGCTGCGCGGCGGGCGCATCGGCATGATCTTCCAAGAGCCGGGCACGAGCCTGAACCCGGTGCTGACGGTGGGCGAGCAGATCGTCGAGGCGATCGAGACGCACACGGCGCTGCGCGGCACCGCCGCGCGCGCGAAGGCCGTCCAGTGGCTGCAGCGTGTCGGCATCCCCGAGCCCGAGCGGCGCGTCGACGACTACCCGTTCCGGATGAGCGGCGGCCAGAAGCAGCGCGTGATGATCGCGATGACGCTGGCCGGCGAGCCCGACGTGCTGGTCGCCGACGAGCCGACCACGGCGCTGGACGTCACGATCCAGGCCCAGATCCTCGACCTGCTGCGCGACCTGCAGCGCGAGCGGCGGCTGGCGCTGCTGCTGATCACGCACGACCTCGCAGTCGTGGCCGGCATGGCGCACCGCGTGGCGCTGATGTACGCGGGGCAGATCGTCGAGGTCGCCGAAGCCGCCGACTTCTTCGCCCGCCCGCGCCACCCCTACGCGCAGGCGCTGCTGCGCGCGCTGCCCGACGCGCGGAGGCGCGGCGAGCCGCTGGCCGCGATCGCCGGCACCGTGCCGCCGCTGACGCAGCGCTTCGCCGGCTGCCGCTTCGCGCCGCGCTGCGACCGCGCGATGCCGCACTGCGCGACGACGGTGCCCGACCTGAGGCCGGTCGGTGCGGCGCACCACGTGCGCTGCCTGCTCGACCTCGGCGCCACCGCGCCCGAAGCGCCGGTCCGCCGCGCCGGGTCGGGTGGGGATACCGCCGCGCCGACGGCGCCGTCGGCCGCACCGCTGCTGCAGGTGCAGGCGCTGACGGTGCGCTTCCCGATCCGCCGCGGCCTGCTGCAGCGCGTGGCGGGCCACGTCGAAGCGGTGCGCGGCGTGAGCTTCGGCATCGCCCGTGGGCGCGCGCTCGCCCTCGTCGGCGAATCGGGTTGCGGCAAAACGACGACCGGCAAGGCCATCGTGCAGCTGCTGCGCGGCCAGGCGCAGATCGGCGGCCGTGCGCTGCTCGACGGGCAGGACCTGTTCGCGCTCGACGGCGCTGCGCTGCGCGCCGCGCGCGGCGCGATCCAGATGGTGTTCCAGGACCCGTTCGCGTCGCTGAACCCCCGCATGCGCGTCTTCGACATCCTCGAGGAAGGATTGCTCGCGCTGCGGCCGGAGATGGACGCCGCCGCGCGGCGCGAGCGGCTCGAGGGCCTCGTCGACCAGGTCGGCCTGCGCCGCGACGCCCTGCAGCGCTGGCCGCACGAGTTCAGCGGCGGCCAGCGCCAGCGCATCGCGATCGCGCGCGCGCTGGCGGTGCAGCCCAAGCTGATCGTCTGCGACGAGCCCACGTCGGCCCTGGACGTCAGCGTGCAGGCGCAGATCCTG
>CALIDR010000206.1 GCA_938022295.1 uncultured Burkholderiaceae bacterium | reverse complement strand
CGGCCGCGCGGTCCTCGGGCAGCACGAGCGCGTGCCAGGTCGTGCGGCCGAGGTCTGCGTCGGCCAGGCCGAAGACCTGCCGCCCGGCCGGGTTCACGAACAGGAACCGACCCCCGGCGCCGAAGCGGAACAGCATCTCCGTCTGGTCATCGACGACGGCACGCAGTTCCTGTTCGCTGCGCTGCAGCCGCCGGTTGGTCTCGCGCAGTTGCCGCACCCCACCCAGGCGGCGACGGCAGAGGTGGCCAGGTACGCCATCGGCGCGACGGCGCCCGTCGGCCCGAGCGCCCAGCTGCCGTGGGGCGAAGCGAAGAAGTACACGCCGACGCCCACGCTCAGGGCGATGACGAGCGCGCTCGGGCCGGGGCCGCAGAAGTACAGCGCGAGCACGGTGGCGACGTAGAACGTCGAGAACACCAGGCCGCCGTCGGGCGGCACGAACACCAGCCGGAAGGCGAGCGCGCCGGCGAAGAGGCCGAGCGCGACGGCGTAGCGCGACGTCGGCGAGGCGGGCATGAGGGTTGGCATGGTCACGCGCCGTTCGTGCGCCTGCGGCGCGATGGCGCCGGCATGGGCTGCCTCAGCAGGCCGTGCGGCTTCAGAACGCCGTGAGCGCGCGTTCCTGCGCCGCCAGCGGCACCGCCATGTGGCGCGCGGGAATCACCGTCGTGACGGCGAACGCCGGGTACGAGGTGTCGCGGCGCACCGGCTCCGCGTACGCGCGGCCCTTGGCGTCGACCATCGCGGCGACGATCGGGTTGTTCACCGCGTGCCCGCGCTTGACGACGAGGCCGGTCTCGCCCGAGGCCAGCGCGACGAAGCAGCCCGGCGGGTAGAGGCCGAACTCCTTGACCATCGCGGCGACCATCGGGTGCCCGGGTTCGCTCATGAACATCTCGCGCCCGACGCGGTCGGCCGTCACGGCGTCGCGGTAGTGGCGTGCGCCGAGCTTGGCGGTGTACTGGTCGGCGCGGCGGATCAGGCTCGCGAGCTCGCCGATCTCGGTCAGGCCCTGCGGGTAGCCCGAGCCGTCGGGCACCTCGTGGTGCTGCGCGACGGCGTCGAGCCAGGCGCGGTCGGTGACGCCGCCGCGCTCGAGCATCTCGACGCTGCGCATCGGGTGCGCCAGGATCGCCGCGCGCTGCTCGCGCGTGGGCGGCGCGGCCTGGTACGCGAGCGTGCCCTGCAGCTCGAGCATCGAGACGTTCATCGTCAGCGCCGCCTTGAACACGCGCTGCGTGTCGTCCTCGGCCCAGCCGAGCCGCGCGGCGACGAGCCGGCAGACGATGGCCGTGTTCATCGAGTGGTTGACGCCGTACTGCGTCAGCGGGCTCTGGTCCTGCCGCAGCACCTGGAAGATCGCCAGGTCGGGGTCGCGGGCGACGAGTTCGGCCACCGGCGCCGACGCTTCGTGCAGCGCGTCACGGAACGAATCGTTGCGGCACTGGCGCAGCACCGCGCCGACGCGCTCGAAGCAGTCGTTCCACAGCCGCGGCAGTTCCTCGCGCGGGGCCAGGCGCACCTGCTCGAGCGCCGTGGGCAGCTCGGCAATGTCGACCAGCGAGCCGTTGTCGAACAGCGCCTGCAGCGCGTCGTGCGAGTCGACGCGCTGGTCGCGCGCCAGCAGCAGCGTGCCGTCGGCGTTGCGCACGTTGAACGGCAGCGGCACGCCGACGGCGATGCGGTGGCGCACCGCGGCCAGCGGCGCGTAGCCGGCGGTGGCAGCGGTCGAGTAGCTCGGGGGATACATCACGGGCGGCGGGCGTCCTGACCGGTTTCGGCCGCCGCCGGCCGAACTTGAATGCCGCTGCGCCGCCGGCGCGCCTGCCGCCCCCGGGCGCTGCAAGAATCGACACATGAGCGACCACCCATCTGACGCCGGCCCGCCGGCGCTGCTGCGCGCGGCGACGCCGGCCGACCTTCCGGCCGTCGTCGGGCTGATCGGCGAGCTCGCCGCGTTCGAACACCTGACGCACCTGCTGCAGGTCACCCCCGAAGCCCTGCACCCGCACCTGTTCGGCGAGCGGCCGGTGGCCGAGTGCCTGGTGGCCGAAGTCGAGGGTCGCGTCGTCGCGTTCGCGCTGTACTTCACGAACTTCTCGACGTTCCTCGGCCGCCCGGGGCTGTACCTGGAGGACCTGTACGTGCAGCCGGCGCACCGCCGCCGCGGCATCGGCCGCGCCCTGCTCGCCTTGCTCGGGGCGCTGGCGGTCGAGCGCGGCTGCGGGCGCTTCGAGTGGAGCGTGCTCGACTGGAACGCGAACGCGATCCGGTTCTACGAGTCGATGGGCGCCACCGTGCTGCCCGACTGGCGGATCTGCCGCGTCACCGGCGAGGCGCTGCAGCGCTTCGCGGCGCCGTGAAGGCGGCCGTCGTCGCGGCGGTCGTGCTCGCGCTCGGTGGGGGATGGGCGACGGCGGCGACGATCGACGTCCACGGGCTGTGGGACTACGGCCAGCCCGCCGTCTCGGAGCAGCGCTTGCGCGCCGCGCTGGCCCATGCGGGCGGCGACGACGCGCTGATCCTGCGCACGCAGATCGCCCGCACGTACTCGCTGCGCCGGCGCTTCGCCGACGCCCACGCCGAGCTCGACGCGATCGCGCCGCAGGTGGCCGCGGCCAGCGACGAGGTCAAGGTGCACGCGCTGCTCGAGCGCGGGCGCACGCTGCGCTCGGCCGGCGACGCGCTGGCGGCGCGGCCGCTGTTCGTGCAGGCGGCCGAGATCGGCGAGCGGGCCGGCCTGGAACGGCTGACCGGCGACGCGCTGCACATGGTCGCGCTCGTCGAGCCGACCGTCGACGGCCAGATCGCGTGGCACCGGCGCACGATCGCCCACGCACGGGCGGCGAGGGATCCCGCCGCGAGCGGCTGGGAGGGCGCGGCGCTGAACAACCTCGGCCACGCGCTGCGCGAGGCGGGCCGCCTCGACGAGAGCCTTTCCGCGTTCCGCGACGCCGAACGCGCCTACGCCCAGACGAAGCCCGACAGCGAAGCATGGCTGATCGCGCGCTGGCAGGTCGCCAACGTGCTGCGCCTGCAGGGCCGCGTCGACGCGGCGCTGGCGATGCAGCTCGACCTCGAGGCACGCTTCGCGGCGCGCGGCGCGCCGGACCCCTACGTGTTCGAGGAGCTGGCGTTTCTCCACGACGCGAAGGGCGACGCGGTGCGCGCGGCCGCGTACCGCGAACGGCATCGGCAGACCAGCGCCAGGCCCTGAAGTGCGTCGACAAGCCATGGACGAGACCGACCACCACGACCACCTGCACCGCACGTTCCGCTGGCGCGTGCCGGCGCGCCTGAACCTGGCCGAGGTCTGCGGCCGGCGCTGGGCGCGGCGCGCGCCGCACACGGTGGCGATCCGCTGGGAGCACGAGGACGGGCGTTCGGGCGTGCTTGCCTACGGCGAACTGCAGCGCGACGCCAACCGGCTCGCACAGGCGCTGCGGCGCCTGGGCGTGGCGCGCGGCGATCGGGTCGCGATCGTGATGCCGCAGCGCGTCGAGACGGCCGTCGCGCACCTGGCGGTGTATCAGCTCGGCGCGGTGGCGATGCCGCTGTCGATGCTGTTCGGCCCCGAGGCGCTCGAATACCGGCTGCGCGACAGCGGCACGAAGGTCGCGCTCGTCGACGAGACGGCGATCGCGAACCTGCTGGCCGCGCGGCCGCAGTGCCCGGGGCTCGCGCACGTCGTCGCCGTCGGCCGGGCCGCCGGCAGCGGCGACGCGGACTACGCCGCGCTGCTCGAGCGCGAGAGCGACGCGTTCGACGCCGTCGCCACCCGCGCCGACGACCCGGCGGTGCTGATCTACACCAGCGGCACCACCGGTCCGCCCAAGGGCGCGCTGATCCCGCACCGCGCGATGCTCGGCAACCTCAGCGGCTTCGTCTGCAGCCAGAACTGGTTCCCGCACACGGCGGGCGGCCACCCGGCGGTGTTCTGGTCGCCCGCCGACTGGGCCTGGACCGGCGGGCTGTGGGACGCGCTGCTGCCCACGCTGTATTTCGGGCGCGAGATCGTCGCCTTCCAGGGCCGCTTCGCGCCCGAGCGCGCGTTCGAGCTGATGCAGCGACACCGCGTGACGCACACGTTCCTCTTCCCGACCGCGCTGAAGGCGATGATGAAGGCCGTGCCCGACCCGCGCGCGGCGTACCCGGGCCTCGCGCTGCAGGCCGTCATGAGCGCCGGCGAGGCGGTCGGCGACGCCGTGTTCGGCTACGGGCGCGACGCGCTGGGCGTCGTGATCAACGAGATGTTCGGCCAGACCGAGATCAACTACGTGGTCGGCAACTGCGGGCGCTGGCGCAGCGCCGACGGCCGCTGGCACGCCGGCTGGCCGCAGCGCCCGGGCAGCATGGGGCGCGCCTACCCCGGCCACCGCGTCGCCGTGATCGACGACTAGGGCCGCGAGTGCCCGCGCGGGACGCCCGGCGACGTCGCGGTGCACCGGCGCGACCTCCACGGCGACCCCGATCCGGTGTTCTTCCTCGGCTACTGGGGTAACGAGGCGGCCACGCGCGCCAAGTTCACCGGCGACCCGCGCGACTCGTGGTGCCGCACCGGCGACGCCGCGGTGATGGACGGGCAGGGCTACCTCTGGTACCAGGGCCGCAGCGACGACGTGTTCAAGTCCGCCGGCTACCGCATCGGCCCGAGCGAGGTCGAGAACTGTCTCGTCAAGCACCCGGCGGTGGCCAACGCCGCCGTCGTGCCCAAGCCCGACGCCGAGCGCGGCGCCGTCGTCAAGGCCTACGTCGTGCTCGCGCCGGGCTTCGCGGGCGACGCCGCGCTCGTCGAGCAGCTGCAGCGCCACGTGCGCGGCAAGCTCGCGCCGTACGAGTACCCGAAGGAGATCGAGTTCGTCGACGCGCTGCCGATGACGACCACCGGCAAGGTGCAGCGGCGCGTGCTGCGCCAGCAGGAGGAGGCGCGCGCACGCCCGGCCGGCGGCTGACGGCCAGTGCGGCGGCCGCCGGCGTCGAGGCCGGTACACTGGCAGGTGTGTGCGCCGCTCGCGTGCACGGCGGCCGTCGACCCGGGCCGCGATGGGTTCCCTCACCCCAGCGTCAAAAAGGATCCGCGTGTCCGCCTTCGATTCGCCCGCCGAGCGCGTCGGCGCGCCCGGCTGGTTCGGCGTGTCGACGCTGGTCGCCGCGCACCTCGTGATCATCGTCGCGAGCAACGTGCTGGTGCAGTACCCGCTGCAACTCGGCGGCGTGCTGACGACGTGGGGCGCGTTCACGTTCCCGCTCGTGTTCGTCGCCACCGACCTCACGGTGCGGCTGCTCGGCCGGCAGGCGGCGCAGCGCGTCGTCGCGCGCGTGATGGGGCCGGCGCTCGTCGCGTCGTACGTCGTCTCGGTGCTGTTCCACGACGGGCGCTTCCAGGGCTTCGGTGCGCTCGCCGGCTTCGACGGCTTCGTGGCCCGCATCGCGCTGGCCAGCGGGGTCGCGTACGTGGTCGGCCAGCTCGTCGACATCGCGGTCTTCGCGCGCCTGCGCCGTCGCGCACCGTGGTGGCTGGCGCCGGCGGCGTCGACGGTGGTCGGCAGCGCGATCGACACCGCGCTGTTCTTCGGCGTCGCGTTCCACCGCAGCAGCGACGCCTTCATGGCCGCGCATTGGCCCGAGATCGCGCTCGTCGACTATGCGACCAAGCTCGCCGTCAGCCTCTTGGCGTTGCTGCCGCTGTACCGCGTGCTGCTCGGCGCGCTGGCGCGGCCGCTGGTGCCCGCCCGCAGTCCCGGCTGAGCGTCAGAACACGGCGTGCTCGCGGCGCTCGTGCTCGGCACGCCCGGCGAGCAGGTCGGCATAGTGGTCGAACAGCGTGCGCGTGCCGGTCGATGGCGTCGCGTCGGCGTCGTAGCGGCCGGTGACGGGGTCGAGCACGAGCATCGATTCCGTGGCGTAGTAGCGGCCGATGCGCGCGAACTCGGCCTTGTCGGCCAGCGGCGGCACGACGCGGCCCGCGGCGCCGAGCACGCCGGCGATCGCATCGAGCAGCGCCACCGGCACGTGCGTGAAGCGCGCCGGCTTGCCGAGCAGCGCGAACAGCGCCTCGCCCTGCTCGCGCGGCGTGATCGCCGGCCCCGGCCCGCCGATCGGCAGCACGCGGTCGTGGCGCGCCGGGTCGTCGAGGCAGCCGGCGAGGTAGTCGGCCAGGTCGTCGTCGGCGATCGGCTTGCACGCCGTCAGCGTGCCGTCGCCGAAGACGAGGAAGGGCTTGCCCTGCCGCACCCGCTCGACCTGACCCGACAGCGACTTGAAGAACGCGGTCGGGCGGACGATCGAGTAGGTCAGGCCGCTGGCGACGAGCTCGCGCTCGAACGCGAGCTTGGCGTGCTGGAACGCGAGCAGGGGCTTTTGCACGCAGATTGCCGACAGCAGCACGAAGTGCGCGACGCCCGAGCGCTGCGCCGCCCGCAGCGCGTGCACGTGGGCCCGATGGTCGATCGCCCACGCGTCGGCCGGCGCACCGGTGCGCGAGGCCAGGCACGAGACGACGGCGTCGAAGTGCTCGCCGGCGAAGCCGTCGCGGGCGAGCGAGTCGGGGTCGGTGACGTCGCCATGCCGCACCGTGACGCCCTCGGCGATCGGCGACCCGCCGCTTCGCGGACGCACGACGCAGACCACGACGTGCCCCCGCCGTCGCAGCGCGCGCACCGTCGCGCGGCCGATCGTGCCGGTGCCGCCGAGGACGAGGACGCGGCGCGGCGGCAGCGGCACGCGATCGGCCGCCGGTGCGGGCGGCGGTGGGGGCGGGTCGACGGGCATCGCGGCGGCAGCATAACGGCCGCGCCGGTGCCGGCCTTGCGGCAGACTACGCCCCTTCGACAGGAGCCCCGATGGAGCACACCACGCTCGGCCGCAGCGGCCTGAAGGTCGGCAAGATCTGCCTCGGCACGATGACGTTCGGCGAACGCCAGGTCGACGAGCCGGCGGCGTTCGCGATCCTCGACCGCGCGCTCGAGCGCGGCATCGACTTTCTCGACGCCGCCGAGATGTACCCGGTGCCGCCGAGCGCCGAGCGGTTCGGCGTCACCGAGCGCATCCTCGGGCGCTGGTTCGCGCAGCGCCCGGGTGCGCGGCAGCGCTTCGTGCTCGCGACCAAGGTCTCGGGCGCCGCGCGGGCGTACCCCTGGATCCGCAACGGCAAGGCCGACCTCGAGCCCGACGACATCGTCGCCGCCTGCGACGCCAGCCTGAAGCGCCTGGGCACCGACGTCATCGACCTCTACCAGATCCACTGGCCGGTGCGTCACGTGCCGATGTTCGGCGGCCTGTACTTCGACCCTGCCAAGCTGCGCCCGTGCACGTCGATCGAGGCCCAGCTCGAGGCGATGCAGCGCCTGGTGCGCGCGGGCAAGGTGCGCGCGGTGGGCGTGAGCAACGAGACGCCCTGGGGCGTGACCGAGTTCGTGCGCATCGCCGACGCCCACGGCCTGCCGCGCATCGCGACGGTGCAGAACCCGTACTGCCTCGTCAACCGCGTCGTCGACAACGGCCTCGACGAAGTGCTGCACCACGCCCAGGTCTCGCTGCTGGCGTATTCGCCGCTCGGCTTCGGCGTGCTGACCGGCAAGTACGACGAGCGCGGCCTCGACGACCCGGGCGGCCGCGGCAGGCTCACCGTGTTCGAGGGCATGCGCTCGATGCGCTGGGGCCGCCCGCAGACCCTGGAGGCGGCGCGCCGCTACAACGCGCTGGCGCGCGCGCACGGCCTGACGCCCACGCGCATGGCGCTCGCGTTCTGCTACCGCAACTGGCGCGTGGCGAGCACGATCATCGGCGTGACGAGCGTGGCCCAGCTCGACGAATGCCTGGACGCCTGGGACACCACGCTCGCGCCCGAGCTGCTCGAGCAGATCGACCGCATCCGCTGGGAGATCCGCGACCCCGGCCAGTAGGCGCGCGATGGCGAGGAAGGGGCGCCACGTCAGCGAGACGCCGGCCACGCAGGCGCTGCGCGCGGCCGGCGTCGCGTTCACCGAGCACCCGTACGACTACGTCGACCACGGCGGCGCGGCCGAGTCGGCGCGCCAGCTCGGCGTGCCGCTGCACGAGGTCGTCAAGACGCTGGTGATGGAAGACGAGCGGGGCCGGCCGCTGGTGGTGCTGATGCACGGCGACCGCGAGGTCAGCACGAAGAACCTCGCGCGGGCGATCGGCTGCAAGGCCGTCGCGCCGTGCAAGCCCGAGGTCGCTCAGCGCCACAGCGGGTACCTGGTGGGCGGCACGTCGCCGTTCGGGCTGCGCAAGCCGATGCCGGTGGTCGTGCAGGCGAGCGTGCTCGCGCTGCCGCGCATCCTGATCAACGGTGGGCGGCGCGGGTACCTGGTCGGCATCGCGCCGTCGGTGCTCGTCGAGCTGCTGCAGGCGAGGGCGGTCGACTGCGCGCTGTGACGCGGCGCGGCGCGCGGCAGCCGGCGCGTAAACTGCCGCCGGTCGACTCTCTGCCGCCTTGATGGACCTGGTGCCTGCGCTCGTCGCGATCGTCGCCGCCTACCTGGTGGGCTCGCTGTCGTTCGCCGTCATCGTCAGCCGCGGGTTCGGCCTGGCGGACCCGCGCAGCTACGGCTCGCACAACCCGGGGGCGACCAACGTGCTGCGCTCGGGCCACCGCCCGGCGGCGATCGCCACCCTCGCGCTCGACGCGCTGAAGGGCTACCTGCCGGTGCTGGCGGTGCTGATCTGGGGGCCGCGCTTCGGGCTCGGCGTCGGCACGGCGGCGGCCGTCGGGCTGGCGGCGTTCGTCGGCCACCTGTGGCCGGTGCTGTTCCGCTTCCAGGGCGGCAAGGGCGTGGCCACGGCGGCCGGCGTGCTGTTCGCGCTGAACCCGCTGCTCGGCGCGGCGACGCTCGCGAGCTGGGCGATCATCGTCTACTTCTTCCGCTACGTCTCGCTCGCCTCGATCGTCGCCGCGCTGTTCGCGCCGTTCTACCAGCTGCTGATCTGGGGTGCCGACATGATGGTGCTCGCGATCGCCGTGATGAGCCTGCTGCTCGTGTGGCGCCACGAGCCCAACATTCGCAAGCTGCTCGCCGGCACCGAGTCCCGCCTCGGCCAGAAGGCCGCGCCGCCGCCGGCGCCGCCGCACCCGCCGCACCGCCACAAGCACAAGCACCACTGAGGGCCCGTCCATGATCCAGCGCTTCGACGTCGGCCACCGCATGTCCGAGATGGCGGTGCACGGCGACACGGTTTACCTCGCCGGCCAGGTCGCGGCCGACGACACGCTCGACATCGGCGGCCAGACGCGCCAGGTGCTCGAGGCGATCGACGCACTGCTCGCGCGCGCCGGCACCGACAAGACGAAGATCCTGCGCGCGCAGATCTTCCTCGCCGACATCGCCGACTTCCCCGGCATGAACGCGGTGTGGGACGCCTGGGTCGTGCCCGGCCACACGCCGCCGCGCGCGACGGTGCAGGCCGCGCTCGCGCGGCTGGGCTGGAAGGTCGAGATCGTCGTCACCGCGGCGCGTTGAGGGCCGGCGACGACGATGGCGACGGCGTCGCCGCGCTCGCTGCTGGGGCTGGTCGCGCTGATCGCGGCGGTGTCGCTCGCGACGCAGTGGTGGATCGGGCGCACCGAGCAGCGCCTGGCCGACGAGGTCGCCGCGCTCGCAAGCGCGGGCGACATCCGCATGGTGTCGTCGCTGACCTGCCCCTACTGCACGCAGGCCCGGCAGTGGTTCGAGCGCCACGGCGTGCCGTTCGACGAGTGCTTCGTCGAGCGCGATGCCGCGTGCCGCGCCACGTTCGAGGCGCTGCCGGTGCGCGCGACGCCCACGCTGATCGTGCGCGGGCAGGTGATCACCGGATTCCGCGCCGAGCAGGTGGCCGCCGTGCTGCGCGGCAGCTGAGCGCGCGAGCGGTCAGTCGAACGCGAGGCCGAGCGCGGCGGCGTCGCCGCGGCCCCGGCGCACCAGCACCGGCACGTCGCCGCTGAGGTCGATCACCGTCGTCGGCTGCATCGGGCAGGCGCCGGCGTCGACGACGGCCTGCAGCGACTTCTCGAACCGCTCGCGGATCTCGTGCGGGTCGTTCAGCGGCTCGGTCTCGCCGGGCGGGATCAGCGTCGTGGCCAGCAGCGGCTGACCGAACAGCGCGAGCAGGTCCTGCGTCACGCGGTGGTCCGGTACGCGCAGGCCGATCGTGCGCCGCGACGGGTGGCTCAGCCGCCGCGGCACCTCCTTCGTCGCCTCGAGGATGAACGTGAACGGCCCCGGCGTGGCGAGCTTGAGCAGCCGGTACTGGCGGTTGTCGACGCGGGCGTAGTTCGCGAGCTCCGACAGGTCGCGGCACAGCAGCGTCAGGTGGTGGCGGTCGTCGACCTGGCGCACGCGGCGCAAGGCCTGCGCGGCGTCCTTGTCGTCGAGGTGGCACACCAGCGCGTAGCTCGAGTCGGTCGGGATGGCCGCGATGCCGCCGGCGTGCAGGATCTGCGCGGCCTGTTTCAGCAGGCGCGGCTGCGGGTTGTCGGGGTGGACCTCGAAGTACTGCGCCACGCGGTCATTGTGGCAGCGCGGGCGCCGTGGCCGGCGCGGCGGCGGGCGTGCCGAGAGGCCCCACCGTCACCGCGAATTCGCCCTCGGGCGTTACCGTTGCACGAGCGCACGCCGGGCCGGGCTTGGCTGCGAGCCGGATCGGCCGAAGGCATGCCGGGCACGCCGCTTGCGCGGGGTGCGCGGCGGGCGACGGGGAGTTTGCGATGGCCAGCGGAAAGTCGAGAGCGTGGGCGATGTCCACCGGCGCGGCGGGGCTTGCGGCGCCGCCGGCGGACGTCGAGGTGCCGGGCGAGGGCACTGGTGTCGCCAGCGGCGCACCGCCGCGGCGGGCGGGCGTCGACGGCGTCGCGCGCGCCGCCGATGGCGCACGCCCGCGCGCCACGCTGGTGCAATGGGCCGAGCGCACCGCACACGTCGACGACGCCGAACTGGCGCGCCTGCTCGCCGGGCTCGACGACGCCGAACTGACGGCACTGGCGGCCGAGTTCGAGGCCCGCCCGCAGCTGCCGCGCCCCGGCTGGGTGCACGCGATGCCGGTGCTCGCCGCAGTGCTGCTGGCCGGCGCCGCGCTGGCCGGCTGGGCCTACAACGACTCCGGCGACGCGCGGCTGGCGGTGCTACTCGTGCTGGCGCTGCTCGGCGCCGCCGGCGCCGGGGCGGTGGTGGCGATCGACGGCCTGCGCCGGGCACCGACGTGGCGCAACCACCGCCGGCTCGGGCTCTACGTGTCGGTGCTCGACGAGTTCCACCCCTGGCTGGTCGAGACCCACCTGCGGCGCCAGCACGCGGCGGCCGAGGAGTACCGCCGCCAGGTCGTCGGCCAGCGCGGTGCGCTGCGCGGCGTCGACGCCGTGATGATGAAGTCGCTCGTGCGCGCCGCCGACGCGCTCGAGGCGACACGGCCCGCTGCGGCGCTGGCGCGCGAACTGCAGCGGCCTTGACGCCGCGCCACCGGTCCCTGCTGCGAGACCGGCGGCCGAAGGGCTGGAAAGGCAAAAGGGCCCGGCGATCGCCGAGCCCTTCGTCACGCTCGCGCGATGCCGCGCGGGTCAGGCGGCAGCCGCGGCCTTCGCCTTGGCGCCGCGGCGCGCGCGGGTGGCAGGTGCCTTGGCCTTCGGTGCCGCGGCCTTCGGGGCCTGGCGCGCGCGGCGCACCGGCTTGGCGGCCGCGTGCGGGCGGCCGGCCGCGGCGCGGCGCGGCGGCCGGGCGCCGGCGGCGGTGGCCAGCGCCTGCGCGCCTTCGGCGACCTTGCCCGACAGCGTCAGCGCGACGCGGGCGTAGGGCAGCGTGATGCGCGCGGCCGTTTCCAGGCCGCTCGCGACGACCGGGTTGGCTACGCCGGCGGTGAGCCGGCTGACCTTGCCGACCTGCTCGGCGGCCACCGTCGAGCCGACTTCGACGGCACGCTCGGTGCCGCGCGCGACGCGGTCGATCGCCTGCGCGACGATCTGGCTCACGCTGTCGCGGGCGGCGTCGAAGCGGCGCTTCGTGCGCGGGGCGAGGCGCGTGGCGCGCGCGACGACGTCGCTCGCGAGCGCGCCGTTGACGACGCGCACGAGACGGTGCCCGCCGAGGCGGGTCGCGGTCAGCGCCTGGGTCGCGGCGGTGCGGTAGTTCTCGAGCGTCTGCAGCGTCACGCGGCTGAGGGTGGTGGCGGTCATGGTCGTCCTTTCTGCGGTGCGGATTCGGATGGCCGCAGTGTCGGTTCGCCGGCGTAGAGCGCGACACCCAAAATGGCCCGTCTGGTCTAGGGTGTGCACTCCACGGCCGCAGGCGTTCGCATCGCACGCATCCCTCCATCCTGGGGATGCAGGGTGCGGGTAGCGCTGCCGACAATCGACGCATGGACCCGCGTCCGCAGTCGCTGCCCGAGGAAGTGGCCAACGCGCTCAGCCACGGCGTGGGGTTCCTGCTCGCCGCGGCGGCGGTGCCGGTGCTGGTCGACTTCGCGGCGCGCCACGGCTCGCCGATCGCGATGGCCTCGGCAGCGGTCTACGCCGGCACGATGGTGCTGCTGTACTTCGTCTCGGCGGTCTACCACGCGTTGCCGCCGGGGCGCTGGAAGCGGCGCTTCCTGCGCCTGGACCACGCGGCGATCTTCCTCTTCATCGCCGGCAGCTACACGCCGTTCGTGCTCGGCCCGCTGCAGGGCCCCTGGGGGTGGGGGCTGTTCGCCGCCGTGTGGACGCTGGCGCTGGCCGGCGTCGTGGCCAAGGTCTGCGACCGCCTGGCGCACCCCGGGTGGTCGACCGCGCTGTACGTCGGCCTCGGCTGGATGGCGCTCGTCGCGATCGAGCCGATGCTCGAGCGCATCGCCGCCGACGGGCTGCGGCTGATCGTCGCCGGCGGCCTGGCCTACACGGTGGGGGCGGTGTTCTTCCTGCTCGACCACCGGGTGCGCTACGCGCACTTCGTGTGGCACCTGTTCGTCATCGCCGGCAGCGCGTCGCACTTCCTGGCCGCGCTGTGGTACGGCGTGACGGCCGCCCCGGCGGCCTGAGCGACCGGAGCCGGCGCGGGCCGGCCGCCGCCGAGCGAGGGTGACGAGCCTTGCCCTCGGCACTGGTCACAACGGTTAGGGCTGCTTGGTTCCCCACCTGACCCGGTTGGCCGCGCTTCCATGCGAGGAGGCCCGTCGACGACGATTGTAGGGGACGGCCCCGCCGGGTCCCCGGCGCGGTCAGGCCGTCGTCACGCGGTCGCGGCCGTTGCGCTTGGACTGGTACAGCGCGGCGTCGGCGCGGGCGACGAGCGACGCTTCGTCGTCGCTCGCGCATACCTCGGCCACGCCTGCCGACACCGTGATCGTGAGGATCTGGCGGTCCGAGCTGCGCTGGCGCACGCGCAGCTGCTTGGCCTGCTCGCGCACCGACTCGGCGAGCTTGACCGCGGCGCCGAGCCCGCAGTTGGGCACCAGCAGCGCGAACTCCTCGCCGCCGTAGCGCGCCGCGACGGCGCCGGCGTCGGTCGCCGCGCTGCGCAGCAGCTCGCCGAGCCCGGTGAGCACGCGGTCGCCGAGCACGTGGCCGTGGGTGTCGTTGACCTGCTTGAAGTGGTCGACGTCGACCATGATCAGGCAGCCCGGCTTCGGCGACTCGGCCGCCTTGGCCAGCAGCGCCTGAAGCTGCTGGTCGAAGCCCTTGCGGTTGAGCACGCGGGTCAGCGGGCACACGGCCGCCTCCTCGCGCGTGCGCTCGAGCTCGGCGCGCAGGCGGTCGATCTCGCGTTCGCTCGCCGCGACCTGGGTCTGCAGCGCGTCGACCGCCGAGCGCAGCTTGCCGGTGCTGGCCAGCGCTTCGCCCACCGGTGCGCCGAGCGACGCCTCGTCGCCCTTCTGCAGCACCTGGTCCAGCGCGCCGAGCTTGCTGCCGAGTTCGGCGGCCGAGCTGCCGGTGCGCGCCGCGGTGTCGGCCAGCTCGTGCATCACGCGCACGAAGTCGCGGCTCACGCGCTCGGCAGTCGCCTCGTCGGCGGCGGCGACGTACTGCGCGTGCAGGGCCTCGATTGCCGCGTCGTCGAACCGCTTGCCATTGACGAGCAGGGCGTCCATCGCCCGCGACAGCCGCGCGTTGATGCCCGCCAGGTGCTCGTACCAGACGGCGTAGGTCAGCGGGTTCAGCGCCGCGTCGTGCTCGCCCATGCGGGCGACGACCAGGCGCAGCAGCTCGGCGCTGCGTTGTCGCGATTCGGGGTATCTCATGGCAGCCTCATCGAAGCTTCACGGCAGCGTGACGGGGTGCGGCGCGGGCGGTGCCGGGGCGAGGTCGCGCAGTAGCGCGTCGGCGGGCACCGGCCGGCCGATGTGGAAGCCTTGCAGCGTGTCGCAGCCGAGCTGCGTCAGCAGCTGCGCCTGCGCCGGCGTCTCGACACCTTCGGCCAGCACTTCCAGGCCGAGGCTCTTGGCCATCGAGACGACGGCGCGCACGATGACCTCGCTGTCGCGGTCGCTCGGCAGCCCGTGGACGAAGCTGCGGTCGACCTTGAGCGTGTTCAGCGGCAGCCGCGTCAGGTAGGCCATCGACGAGTAGCCGGTGCCGAAGTCGTCGAGCGACACCCGCACGCCGGTGCCGCGCAGCTCGGCCAGCAGCGCGCGGGCTGCGTCGCCGTCGTGCATCAGCGCGCTCTCGGTCACCTCGAGCTCGAGCCAGCGCGGGTCGAGCCCGCTGCGGGCGAGGGCGTCGCGCACCGTCGTCAGCAGCCCGGGGTCGCGCAGCTGCACCGTCGACAGGTTCACCGCCACGCGCAGCGGCTGGCCGCGGCGCTGCCACTGCACGGCGGCCTCGCATGCCGCCCGCAGCACCCAGCGGCCGAACGGCACGATCAGGCCGTTGTGCTCGGCCACGTCGATGAAGTCCAGCGGCGGCACGTCGCCGCGCTGCGGGTGGCGCCAGCGCAGCAGCGCCTCGGCCGAGTGCACGCGGCCGGTGCGCACGTCCAGCTGCGGCTGGAACACGAGGCTGAACTCGCCGCGCTCGAGGGCGGCGCGCAGGTCGCGCTCGAGGTCGAGCCGGCGCACCGCGCGCTCGGTCAGCGCGGCGCTGTAGAACTGCACGTTGTCGCGGCCCTGCTCCTTGGCGTGGTACATCGCGGTGTCGGCGTGCTTGAGCAGCACCGCGGCGTCGGCGCCGTCGTCGGGGTAGACGGCGATGCCGATGCTGGCCGACAGCGTCAGCTCGCGGCCCTCGACGGTGAACGGGCGGCGCATCGCCTCGCCGATGCGGCGCGCCACGTGCAGCGCGTCGCCCGGCTCGGCGAGGTCGACCAGCAGCGCGGTGAACTCGTCGCCGCCCAGGCGCGCCAGCTCGGAGCGCACGCCGTCGTCTCGGGCGACGATGTCCGACGGCCGCAGCTCGCTGCGCAGGCGGTCGGCGGCGGCCTGCAGCACGAGGTCGCCGCAAGGGTGGCCGAGGGTGTCGTTGATCGTCTTGAAGTCGTCGAGGTCGATGAACAGCAGCGCCAGCCGTTGCGCGCCGAGGCGGGCGCGGCGCACCTCGCGCGCCAGCCGGTCGAGGAACGCCGCCCGGTTGGGCAGGCCGGTCAGACCGTCGAAGTAGGCCAGGCGGGCGATGCGGCTCTCGGTCTCCTTGCTCTCGGTGATGTCCTGCCGCGTGCCGACGCCGGCGTGGCCGGCCTCACCGCCGGCCGCGCCGCGCTCGTCGCGCGCGGCCTCGATCTCGGCCTGCTCGCGCACCCACAGCCACGATTCGCCGACGCGCAGGCGGTACTCGACCTGGTACGGCCGATGCTCGGCGAGCGCGCTCGCCCGCGCCTGGCGCACGGCGGCGCGGTCGTCGTCGTGGACGCGGGCGAGGAACGCGTCGTCGTCGATCGACGCCCCGGGCGCGATGCCGAACAGCTCGCCCGACTGCGCCGACCACGTCGTGCGCCGCGACGCCGGGTCGAAGTACCAGCTGCCCATGCGGGCGACAGCCTGCGCGTGCGCGAGCTTGTCGCGGCTGCGCGCGAGTTCGGCCTCGGCCTGGCGCCGCGCCGTGATGTCGCGCACCAGGCACAGCGCCTCGTGGGCGTCGATGCGCGCGACGCGGGCCTCGAAGTGCCGCCGCTGGCCGCCTTCGTCGAGCAGCGAGAACGCGGTGTCCTGCACCGTGCCGGAGGCGAAGGCGGCGCGCAGCCGCACGTCGAGGTGCGCCGCCACGGCCGCCGGCAGCCGCGGCTCGGCAGCGCCGGCGGCCAGCGGCGCAGCCGCGGTGCCGGCGCCGCCGCGCACCTCGAGGACGCGGCCGTCGACGTCCAGGCGCAGCCACGCGTCGGGCACGGCGTCGAGGATCGCCGCCGTGCGCGCGTGCAGCGCGCCGAGGTCGGCCAGCGCCTGCGCCGCGCGCAGCAGGTACTGCACGCGGTGCGCGATCGTCGGCCAGGGGATCGGCTTGGCGATGAAGTCGGTCGCCCCCGAGCGGTACGCCTGCTCGACCGAGTCGACGTCGTTCATGCCGGTGACCATCACGATCGGCAGCCGGTCGCCGGCGCGCTCGCGCAGGCGGCGGCAGACCTCGAGCCCGCTGAGGTCGGGCATGTCGACGTCGAGCATCACGAGGTCGCACGGCGCGGCGTCGAAGGCCTGCAGCGCCGCGGCGCCGCCTTCGGCGAGCACGACCTCGTGCCCCGCCTTGCGCAGCGCGGCGCGCAGCAGCACCCGCACGGTGGCGTCGTCGTCGACGACGAGGATGCGCTTGGGACTCGGGTTCACGCCGGCTGCCCCAGCAGTGCGTCGGCCTGCGCGAGCACGCGGTCGAGCTCGGCGCGCATCGCCGGCAGCTGCGCCCGCGCGACGGCGAGGTCGTCGCCGCGCGCGGCGTGTTCGATTGCCCGGTACAGCCGTGCCAGCCGATGCGCGCCGACGTTGGCGCTGGCCGACTTCAGCGCGTGGGCGCTGCGCGCGACGGCGGCGGTGTCGCCACGCTCGGCCGCCGCATCGAAGGCGTCGGCGGCGTCGCGCGCCATCGCGAGGAAGCCGCGCAGCAGTTCGTCGACCAGCGCGTCGCCGCCTTCGGGGTCGAGCTCGCGCAGCGCCTCGAGCGTAGCGACGTCGATCGCGGCCTCGCACGCCTGTTCCTCTGCCGCGGGCGCCGCCACGGCCGCCGGCGCCGGTGCGGCGTCGCCGGCCGGCAGCCACGCCGCCAGCGTCGTGCGCAGCTGCTCGAGCGAGTACGGCTTGGCGAGGAAGGCGTCCATGCCGGCGCGGCGGCAGCGCTGCTCGTCGCCCTGCATCGCGTTGGCGGTCAGGGCGACGATCGGCAGGCGGCCGGGGTGGCGCGGGGGCAAGGCGCGGATCGCCGCCGCGGCCTCGTAGCCGTCCATCACCGGCATCTGGCAGTCCATCAGCACGAGGTCGAAGTCCTGCCCACGCACGAGGTCGACCGCCTCGCGCCCGTTCTGGGCCAGCACCATGCGCAGCCCCAGGCGCTGCAGCATCGCCCGCGCGACCCCCTGGTTGATCGGGTTGTCCTCGACGAGCAGCACGGTGCCCTGCAGCGTCGCGCCGCCCGCGGCCGGCGTGCGCGGGGCGCTCGCGTGGGCCTGCGGTTCGGTGTCGGCGGTGCCGGCGAGCACGCCCTGCACGACGCGCAGCAGGTCGGCGCGGCGCATCGGCTTGCTGACGTGGCGCACGATCCCGGCGGCGCGGCGCGTCGCCTCGTCGGGGGCGGCGTAGGTCGAGGTCAGCATCATCAGCCGGGTGCGGGCCAGCACCGGTTCGCGCTGGATCGCCTGCGCGAGCTGCAGGCCGTCCATCTGCGGCATGTGCATGTCGAGCACCGCGAGGTCGTACGGCCTGTGCGCGGCCACGGCGTCGGCCATCGCCTGCAGCGCCGCCGCGCCGCCGTCGGCGCAGGTCACGTGCATGCGCCAGCCTTCGAGC
>CALIDR010000205.1 GCA_938022295.1 uncultured Burkholderiaceae bacterium | reverse complement strand
CGAACTGGTCGGTGCCCGTCAGCGTGATGGTGACGCCCTCGAAGAGCTCCTCCGGCTGGGCCACGCCGTCGCGATTGTTGTCCAGGAACGAGAGGCCCGCGATGGAGGACTGCGCCACCTGCACGCTCGCCGTCCGCGCATTGTTGGTCGGGTCGGAATCCCGCGCGAGATCCTGCCCGCCCGCATCCTGGCCGGGGGCGATGCTTGCCGTATTGACCATGTCCGTGCCCAGCGGGCCGGTGAAGGGGAAGGCGGCCCGCGCGAACAGCCGGATCCGGACGATCGAGCCGTCGGGCGGGAAACTGCCGTCGAGGATGCACAGCACGCTGTTCGTGCCGCTGCAGCCGATCGACGAGACGCTGGCCGTGCCCGAGGCGGTTGCCGTCGGCGCCGGCGTCGCCAGCTCGAACCCGGCCGGCAGCTGGTCGGTCACCCGCACCTGCGCGATCGGCGACACGCCATTGTTGCGCACGGCAATCTCATATTCCACCGGCTGGTTGATGCTGACCGGCGACGGGGTGACCGGCGTCTTCGACACCAGCTCGAGATCGACCGACGGCACCACCGTCGTCGTCTGGCTCGCCTGGTTGTTGGCCAGCTGGGTGTCGGCCGCCGGGGTCGTCGTGTCGGGCTGCTCGCGCGCAATCACCTCCACGTCGTTGCGGAAGGTCACCACGTCGTTGCGGAAGGTCAGCGGCACCGTCGGCGCCGGTCCGCCCGCCCCGAAGCGCAGGCGGAAGATCACCTGCCGCGAGGCATCGAGGAAGGTCGCTTCCGGATCGGTGCCGTGCAGGCAGCAGACGATCGTCGGGCCGGCGGGGGCGCAGTCCGGGGCGGGCGGCGTGTAGAGGGTCAGGCCCCCCGTCGCCGGGCCCGGGTTCACGCTGAAGCCGGCGAAGCCCATGGTGTAGCCGGCCGGCGGCACAGGCGTGTCGATGATCCGCACGTCGCTCGCCCGCGACGGCCCGAAGTTCGAGACGCGCACGTCATACACCAGCTCCTCGCCGAAGCGGACCGGATCGAACTCGGGGCCGGGCTCGACCTTGGTGACGGCGAGATCGAAGTCGGGGCCGAGCACGTCGTGGGTCACCGCGCCGCTGTTGTTGCCGGTGTCGCTTTCGGTCGTGCTCGTCGTGACGGAAGCCGTGTTGGTATGGCTGATCGGGAAGCCCGTCGTCGCGCCGCCGAAGGGGAAGCGTGGCCGCACCGACTGCAGGATCTGGAAGGTCGCCCCGCGCGTGAAGCCGCCAAGCGTGCAGCTGACCGTGCCCGTCGCCGGGTTGGCCGTGCGGACCCCCCCGGGCTTGGTCGTCGTCGGGGCGCCGACCAGCTTGAAACGCGCGGGGTCGATCACGTCGGTCCCCACCACATCGGCGGCCGAATTCGCGCCGTTGTTCCGCACGCTGATGGTGCAGGTGGACACCGTGCCGACCCACGCCGGAGTGGGCGCGATCGGCTTGCCCGTCACGGCCATGTCGCCCAGCGGCTCGATGGTGTAGAGCGCGCTCGAGCTGTCGTTGCCAGGGTTGCTGCCGATCGTGTCGGGCGAGGAGACGGTCGCGCTGTTGGTGAAGCTGCCTGAGGCGAACGGGCGCGTCACCCGCGAGATGGCCTGCTCGCTGCCCCCCCGGCGCGAGGTTGGCAAACATCCAGCTGATGATGCCGCTCGACGCCGTGCAGGAAACCGAGGCCGCGGTCGCGCTTTCCTGCGCGACGGCGGTCACGAACCTGCCGCCGTTCAGCCGGTTGGGCAGCACGTCGCTGACGACCACCGTCTCTGCCGGCGCCGCGCCCAGGTTCGATGCGGTCAGGCGGATGTCGAAGCTCTGCGTCGTGGCCGGGATCACCAGCGCCGGCGTCTGCGACCAGGGGGCCGGCCGGGTTCAGCGACACGTCCTTCACGACCGCGAGGTCGGTGGTGACGGTGGTGGCCCGGACGCTTGTGTTCGAACCGTCGTTGGCCGGGTGGGTGTCGACCGGCGTTGCCCCGGAGCCGCCGGTCGTACCCGTGCAGGCCGTGGTTGGGAGGTTCGCATTGGCGCTCGGGCCTGCGCGCGTGACGAGCGTCAGCGTGACCGTCGCATTGACGGCGAGCGTCCCGCTGCCGTCTCGGTCGCACACGATCTCGAAGCCCGTCCGGCCGCAGGTCCAGCCCCGGCCGGCGGATTTGTACGTCTCGTCGGCCGAGACGGTGTCGGTCACGCACAGCGGCGCGCTCGGCCCGAAGGTCAGAACCGCGGGGCCGTTGTTGCGCACGACGATGATGCTCGTCATCAGCCGGCCGGCCTGCACCCGGTTCGGCGTCTTGCTCTTGGTGATGCTGAGGTCGGCCGTCGGCGGCACGATGCGGGAGGTCGCCGTCGCCATATTGTTCACCAGATCCGGTTCGGAGAGGCCCGGCGGGCCGGCAACGGTCGCCGTGTTCGTCTGAACGCCGGCCGTTGCCGTCAGCGCCGTTAGCGGGATCACGAAGGCGCGGCTCTGGCCGCTTGTCAGCTTGCCGGCATTGCAGGTGACGGTCTGGCCGCTGCGGGTGCAGCCGGCCGGCAGCGTGCCGATCGCGAAGTTGGACGCGAAGGTGTCGGTGATCGTGGCGCCGGTCACGACAAGCGGTCCGTCGTTGAAAGCGGTCAGCGTCGCGGTGGTGCTCGCGCCCTCGACGATGGTCGTCTGCGCAAAGCTCTTGCCGGCCCGCAGGTCGCTGCCCTCGGTTACCTGGGTGACGACGGGCGGCGCCGTGTTGTTGCCGGCCCTGGGGTCGATGAACAGCGGGCTCGTCAGCTCGATGAAGCCGGTGTTGGTGATCGTCCCGCTCGACTGGCGGATGACCCGGCCGGTGATGGTGACGGGGGGCAGCGCGCCGACGGTTGCAGGCCCGGTGTAGGTGCAGGTCACCGTGGTCCCGATCCGGCTGAAGCTCCAGCTGGTGCCGCCTGCCGACTGATACTGGAAGTCGGTTTCCGGCGGCAGATGGTCGATCACGCGGATCGCCGCCGTGGCATCCGGCCCGTCGTTGCGCGCTGTCAGCGTGTCTCTGAGCGTGCCGCCGGCCACGATGCTGCCGCCAAGATGGTTGTCGGTCTTGGTCGCGCTGAGGTCGGCGCCGGCCAGCACGGCCGGCGTCACCGTTAGCGCATCGTTCGCCGGATTGGGGGTCCGCCACGCTCGAGGAGATGGTGGCGGTGGTGTTGGCCGAACCCACGGCGATCGCCGTCGCGCGATGGGCAAGGGTCCGGTCGCCGGGCGCGAAGTTGCCGAGATTGCAGGTCAGCCTCTGGACGCCGATGGCGCCCGACACGCTGCAGCCGGCCGGAAAATCGCCCGGATCGACTCGGAACCGGCTGGAAATCGAGTCACGACAGTCGAGTCCGGAACCGCGCCCGGCCCGTCGTTGGTCACCCGGATTTCAAACTCAACCTGCGCGCCGTTCGGAACCGGATCTGGCGACCAGCTGCAGGTCGAAACCGCAAGGTCGGCGGCCAGCGCCGCCTTCGGCGCAGCGACGGCAAGAAGTGCGAGAATGGCCAATGACAGGCGCACCAATGCCGTGCGCAGCGATCCCGATGACATTCCCGACCCCATTTTTTGCTTGGATGAGAGATCCCGGCGCCCCTTGGGCGTGCGTGACTGCGAAAACGGTTCGGAACCGAACATTCACGCTGGTTTACAATTCGGTCGCGAGGCGGCCCGGTCCGGGGTCGCCGCGGCAACCTGCTGCTTTCCAGCAAGCCCGTTCGGTGCCAGAGTGCACAACGGGAGGCGGGGCCACCGAACCCCGCGGGAGACGCCAGAGACCGAAGCCGACGGCCGTGACGACTGCCGAGCTGCCTGCGCTTGCCGCGCCGCTGCTGGCCATGCTGGCCGCCGTGCTACTGCTGTTCGTCGTCGCCCAGCGCGTAGAGGCGCGCGGCCTCGAGGGGCGCGCGGCCAGCCTTGCCTATCCGCTCAGCCTCGCCGTCTATTTCTCCAGCTGGACCTTCTTCGGGGGCGTCGGCACCGCCGCGACCGAGGGCTGGCCCTATCTCGCCATCTATCTCGGCCCCGCCCTCATGTTCCTCCTCTTCCCGCGCTTCCTCGCGCGGCTGGTGCGCCAGGCCGCCGATGTCCGGGCCTCGTCCCTCTCGGATTTCCTCGCCTGCTGCTACGGCCGCGATCGGGGCGTCGCCGCCCTCGTCGCCGGCCTCGCGCTCATCGCCTCCATCCCCTATGTCGCGCTCCAGCTGCGGGCGATCTCGGCCAGTTTCGGCCTCATCGCCGGGATCGAACCCTCGCCCCTCGTGACCGGCGGGGTCGCAGCCCTGCTCGCCGCCTTCACCATCAGCTTCGGCGCGCGGCGGGTCGAGGTGGCCGGTCGCAATCCCGGCGTCATCGGCGCCATTGCCGTCGAAAGCCTCGTCAAGCTCGTCGCCTTCGTGGCGCTGGGCCTGTTCGCCATCCTTGCGCTGGCTGGCGCGCCGGCCGCCGTGCGGTCGGCGGGTGCAGCCGCGCTGTCGGCCCGCTTCTCCGACGGCCCCGGCCTCACCTTTGCCGTGCAGACGCTGCTGGCGGGCCTCGCCATCGTCCTTCTGCCGCGGCAGTTCCTCGTGACCTTCGTCGAGGCCCCGACGGCCGATGCCGTCGCCCGGGCGCGCGCGCCCTTCCTTCTCTATCTTCTCCTCGTCTCGCTCATGGTCGTGCCGCTGGCGATGGCCGGCCTCGCGCTCCTCCCGGCCGATGCGCCACCCGATCTCTACGTGCTCGGCCTGCCGCTCGCCGATGGCCGCACCACGCTTGCGCTTGTCGCCTTCATCGGCGGCTTCTCGGCCGCGACCGCGATGGTCATCGCGGAGGCGCTGGCG
>CALIDR010000204.1 GCA_938022295.1 uncultured Burkholderiaceae bacterium | reverse complement strand
GCCGGTGCAGCGCAGGTAGCTCTCGTGCACCAGCGCCGTGGTGTCGAGCACCGTGCTGCGGCCGCCGTCGCGCAGCCGCGAGCGCGCCAGCCGCCGCAGCTCGCCGTAGGCGGCGGCGAAGAGCGCCGCGCGCGCGCCGGGCGCGCCCGCCCGCGCGGCGTCGAGCAGCGCGTCGAGGTCGCCCGCGGCCGTCGCCGCTGGCGCAGGGCCGGCCTCGGTGCTCGTCACGATCACCCCCGCGACGCCAGGCGCCGCTGCAGTTCGCGCAGCGGCCGCAGGTAGACCTCGCCGACGGCCGGCGCCGACGCGGCGGCCGCCGCCACCACCTGCGCGATCTCGCGCGCCGCCGCGACGCGCCCCTGCGCCAGCCAGCACAGCCCCGCCACGGCCTGCGCACGCAAGTGTTCAGGGTGCGACGGATGGACGAATGGCGCCTGTTCGGCAAGCGCCCGCTGCAGCCGCGACGCGGCCCCCGGCCGGCCGAGCGCGCACTCCACCTCGGCGCGCAGCTGCGCCGCGTCCCACGGCAGCTGGCGGTGGCGGGTGTAGGCGGCGGGCAGCAACGCCTCGGCCTCGGCCGGCCGCCCCCGCGCGAGCAGCACGCGCGCGCGGGCGTGCGCCAGCACCTGCGCGTACTCCACCGGCGCGACGCCGGTGGCGGCCAGAGGGGCATCGCGCCCTTCCGCCTCGTCCAGCACCGCCAGCGCCTCGTCGTGGCGGCCCTGCAGAGCGACAGGTTCAGCGCGACGAAGCCGTGGTCGAAGGCGGCGTAGGGGTGGCGCGCGCCGCCGGCGGCCGCGCGCAGCGCGGCGCGCTCGCGCAGCAGCGCATCGACCTTCGCGTGCTGCCCGGCGTACATCGCGGCCAGGCCGCGGTAGGCGGCCAGCAGCATGCGCTCGCGCGCGTTCTCCAGCTCCGCGACGAGCACCGGCGCGTGGTCCTCGAGCAGCGGCAGCGCCGCGCCGACGTCGCCCCACAGCGCCTTCACGCTGCCGGCGTGCCACGCCAGCCGCGCCCGAAGCCCGGCCGGCACCCAGGGGCCCAGCGTCGCGACGTCGTCGCGGTTGCGCTCGATCACGGCGATCGCGCCGGCGTGGTCCTGCGCGCCCATCATGAAGCGCGACACCGCGTGCTCGGACTCGATCAGCGCGGCGCGGATCCGGCCCGCCGCGCCGCCGTCGCGCAGCGCGGCCAGCGCCGCGCCGCGGTGCGCGTCGGCCTCGGCGTCGCGGCCTTGCAGCACCAGTTGGCCGGCCAGGTGCAGCCGCGCGTCGGTGGCCGTCGGCGACAGCGGCCCCTCGGCCGCCAGTGCGACGCGGATCGCCTCCTCGTACAGCGGCAGCGCGCGCGCGAACTGCGAAGGGTCGATCAGCCGGGCGCGCAGCAGCCGCGCCTGCGCGGCGGCGCGGCTCGCGCCGGCCGGCAGAGCCGCCTCGGCGGCGGCCAGCGCGCGCGCCGCGGCCTCGGTCTCGCCGAGCTCGCGGTGCGCGTTCGCGACGATCAGCCGTGCGTCGGCGGCCAGCACATCGCTGGGCCCGGCCGCGCCCGCGGCCAGCTGCAGGCTGGCCCGCGCGGCGGTCAGCGCTTCGCCTGCCCGCCCCAGGCCCATCGCCGCCTGGGCGATCAGCAGTTGCGCCGCGGCCCGTTCGGCGGTGGCCGCGCCCCGCTCGGCGAGCCGGGCGTGCCATGCGCGGGCGTGTTGCAGCGCCGGCTCGTAGGCGCCCATGTCGGCGAAGATCTCGGCGACCACGCCGTGCAGTTCGGCCTGCAGCGCCGGCTCGCCGGCGAAGCGCGCGTCGATCAGCGCCGCGCCGCGCGCCAGCAGCGCCTCGGCCGGCAGCCGCCGCAGCTCGGCGTGCCCCGGCGTGCCGCGGGCGTTGATGCGGAACACGTCGACGACGAAGGCCTTGACCACCTGCGCGCGCTCGGCAGCCAGTCGCGCGCGCTCGGCTTCGCGCAGCGCCGCGGTGGTGCCCGCGACCAGTGCCAGCAGCACGGCAGCGCCGGCGGCCACCGGCATCCGATGCCGGCGCAGCGCCTTGCCCAGGCGGTAGGCCAGCCGGTCGGGCCGGGCGGCGACGGGCCGCCCGTCGCGCCAGGCGCGCAGGTCCGCGGTGAACGCCTCGACCGTGGGGTAGCGCCGGGCCGGCTGCGGATGCAGCGCGCGGGCGAGGACGGCGTCCAGGTCGCCGCGCAGCAGCCGCACCGGCGCCGGCACGTCACCCGCGTCCGGTTCGCGCAGCAGGCGCTCGGCGATCCGGCTCGCGCAGGGCGGGTCGGCATCCGGCGCCGGGCGCGGCGGTGGCGTGCCCACCAGCAGCTCGAACAGCAGCGCACCGAGCGCATAGACGTCGCATCCGACGGTCACCGGTTCGCCGCGCAGCAGCTCGGGCGCCGCGTAGGCCGGCGTGAGGGCGCGACCGTGTTCGCGCGTCAGGCCGTCGTCGGCCGCGGCCTCGAGCAGCTTGGCCACGCCGAAGTCCAGCAGCGTCGCGTGTCCGCGCGCGTCGACCAGCACGTTGGAGGGCTTGATGTCACGGTGCACCACGAGCCGGGCGTGCGCGTATGACAGCGCGTCCCCCACCTGCAGCACCAGGCCCACGCGCTGCGCGGCGGTGGCCGCGCGCTCGCGGCACCAGGCGTCGATCGGCTGGCCGTCGATCCACGCCAGCGCCAGGTAAGGCCGCCCGGCGGCGTCGACGCCGGAGTCGTACAGCCGTGCGATGTGCGGGTGGTCGAGCCGCGCGACGATTTCGGTCTCGCGCACCATGCGCGCCGCGAGGTGCTCGTCGCCCGCCATGCGCCGCAGCTTCAGTGCGACGGGGCGGCGCGGCGCACCGTCGGCGCGCTCGGCCAGCCACACGGTGCCCATCCCGCCCGCGCCGAGCGGGCGCAGCAGCCGGTAGGGGCCCACACGCTCGCCCGGGCGCAGCGCCGGCCCGAAGGCGGGCCACGCGGCGGGCGTGGCGAGAAAGCCCGAGTCCGCGGCGACTTCGGCCGAACGGCGCCCGTGAGCCGGGTCGGCGGCGCCTTCGGTGGTCGCGCCCGGCCCTCGACCGCGCTCGGGGTCGGGCCAGGCGAGCTGCGCCGACGGATCGCCGCCGAGCGGTGCGATGCCCGGCGCCGCGTGCGGTTCGGTGGACGGCTCGTCGGGGCGCCGGGTCGGCACCGCGCCTCCGACGGCGAGCATGTGCGCCAGCGCGGCGGCGAGTTCGCCCTCGCTGGCCGCGAGCCGCTCGAGCCAGGCGGCCCGCTGCGGGCGCGGCAGCAGCACCGCCTCGTCGTACAGGCGCGACAGGCGGACCAGCTCGGCGGGGTTCATGCGCTCGACGGACGTACGCGATGGCCCCGAAGCGTAGCGAGCGGCCGTGACGCTGCCGTTCATCCCTTCGGGTGGGTCGGGCCTTTCGGCGCCGCGATGGTGCACGACCGCCGCTCGCGCCCGCAACGCGTGCCCGAAAGAGTGCGCCTGCAGGGCGCTTCGGTCACGAGCGCTCCCGCAGCGCGCTCAAGTCATGAGCGCACCCGCAGCGCGCTCTTCGGCCGGAACGCCTTGCACACCTCGTCGTGCGTCTCGAGGTACGGGCCGCCGATGAGGTCGATGCAGTACGGCACCGCGGCGAAGATGCCCGGCACCGGCGGCTCGGCCTTCGGCAGCCCCTCGAGCGTCTCGGCGATCGACTTCGGCTGGCCGGGCAGGTTGACGATCAGCGCCTTGCCGCGGATCACCGCGACCTGGCGCGACAGGATCGCGGTGGGCACGAAGCGCAGGCTGATCTGGCGCATCTGCTCGCCGAAGCCGGGCATCACCCTGTCGGCCACCGCGAGCGTGGCCTCCGGTGTCACGTCGCGCGGCGCGGGGCCGGTGCCGCCGGTGGTCAGCACGAGGTCGCAGCGCGCGTTGTCGACGAGGTCGACGAGCGTCGCGCCGATCGTCGCCTGCTCGTCGGGGATCAGGCGCTCCTCGAACGCGATCGGGTTGCGCAGCGCGCGCTGCAGCCAGTCGCGCAGCGCCGGCAGCCCCTGGTCGGCGTAGACGCCGCTCGAGGCGCGGTCGCTGACCGAGACGAGGCCGATACGCACGGGATCGGGGGCATGGGTGGGCTCACTCATGGGCGGCGGGCGCGTTCGGGTCGCTCAGGTGGGGTTTCAGGAACTGGAACAGCTCGCGCCAGGCGCGGCCGTGGCGCTGCTCGGGCGGCAGCGCCGCCTCCTTGCGCGCGTTGCGCACCAGGCTGCGCAGCCGCTGCATGTCGGTGCCGGGATGCTCGGCGACCCAGCGCGCGAGCGCGCCGTCGTCGCGCGCGAGCTCCTCGCGCCAGCGTTCGGCGTGGTGCAGCATCAGTGCCTGCGTCGCCGGGCCGAGCTGCGCGCGGGCCACCGCCTCGCGCAACGGCGCCGCGTCGGCGTGGCGCATCAGCTTGCCGACGTACTGCAGCTGCCGCCGGCGGCCTTCGTGCGAGCGGGTGCGCTTGAGCTCGGCGATCGCCTGCCGCAGGTCCTCGGGCATCTCGATCGCGGCGAGCCGCTCGTCGGGCAGCGCCGCCAGCGCCTGGCCGAGGCGCTGCAGGTCGTGCGCCTGCGCCTTCAGCGCCGTCTTGCTCGGGCGTTCGTCGGTGTGGGCGGGCGCGGCGTCGCCGGGGATCGGAGCGGGGCGCGGCATGGGCGGCACGGGGTTGCTGGGTATCATAGCCGCCGCTTGCGCTGGGCCGGTGCGGCCCGACTCCCCCCATGACGCAGCCCCCGACGCCCGGCTTCAGCTACACCCGCGACCAGTTCCTCCAGATCGTCGACGACGCGCTCGCGCTGGCGCGCCGCCTCGGCGCGAGCGACGTCGCGGTCGAAGTCTCGGAGGGCATCGGATTGTCGGTGTCGGTGCGCAAGGGCGAGGTCGAGAACGTCGAGCGCAACCGCGACAAGTCGCTCGGCGTCACGGTCTACCTCGGCCAGCGGCGCGGCAACGCGAGCACGTCGGACTTCTCGCCGGCGGCGCTCGAGCAGACGGTGCGCGCGGCGTACGACATCGCCCGCTTCACCGCCGAGGACCCGGCCGCCGGGCTGCCCGACGCGCAGGACCTCGCCACCCCCGAGCAGGCGGCGATGGATCTCGACCTGTTCCACCCGTGGGCGATCGACGCCGCGGCGGCCAGCGAGATCGCGCGCCGCTGCGAGGCGGCGGCGCTGGCCACCGACCGCCGCATCACGAACAGCGAGGGCGCCGGCGTCTCGGCACAGCAGTCGCACTTCTTCGCCGGCAACACGCGCGGCTTCCGCGGCGGCTACGCGAGCTCGCGCCACTCGCTGAGCGTGGCGCCGATCGCCGGCCGCGGCGACGCGATGCAGCGCGACTACTGGTACAGCTCGATGCGCTGTCCCGACGACCTGGCCGCGCCGGAGGCGGTGGGACGCTACGCCGCCGAGCGCGCGCTGTCGCGCCTGGGCGCGCGCAAGGTGCCCACGCGCGACGTGCCGGTGCTGTTCGAGGCGCCGCTGGCCGCCGGGCTGCTCGGCGCCTACGTGCAGGCGACTTCGGGCGGCGCGCTGTACCGCAAGTCGAGCTTCCTGCTCGACAGCCTGGGCATGGCAGTGCTCGCGCCGCACCTGGACGTCGACGAGGACCCGCACCTGCGCCGCGGCAAGGGCAGCGCGCCGTTCGACGACGAGGGCGTGGCCACGCGCCGGCGGCGCGTCGTCGACGGTGGCGTCGTGCAGGGCTACTTCCTGTCGAGCTACTCGGCGCGCAAGCTCGGCATGCGCACGACCGGCCACGCCGGCGGCTCGCAGAACCTGACCCTCACGAGCCGGCTGACGCAGCCCGGCGACGACCTCGACGCGATGCTGCGCAAGCTGCACCGCGGCCTGTTCGTGATCGAGCTGATCGGCCAGGGCGTCAACTACGTCACCGGCGACTACTCGCGCGGCGCCGCCGGCTTCTGGGTCGAGGGCGGCCGCATCGTCCATCCGGTGCAGGAAGTGACGGTGGCCGGCAACCTGCGCGACATGCTCAAGGGCATCGTCGCCGTCGGCGCCGATGCCTATACGGTGGGATCGAAGACGACCGGATCGGTACTCGTCGAGCGGATGACGGTGGCGGGGATCTGACGCGTCGCCCGCGCATGCCTGCACGCCGGCATCAGGGTGAACCCGCATCCGTGCAACTCGAAGCGGTGCGCTCGCCTCTGAGCGTCACCGACGTCGACATGCGCGCGGCCCCCGCATCCGCGCACTGGGTTTACCCGTTGGCCGGCGGCCGAAGCCGGCTCCTAGAATCACGCGCGCTTTTCGACAGGCGACCTCCCTATCCTCCGTCTTCCCATTAGGAGATCCTGCATGGAACGTCGTTCATTCGTTCGTGGTGCCGGCCTGGCCGGCGTGCTGGCCGCTGGCGTCGCGCCGGCCGTGCACGCGCAGGCGAGCATCCGCTGGCGTCTGGCATCGAGCTTCCCGAAGTCGCTCGACACGATCCACGGTGCGGCCGACACGCTGGCCAAGTCCGTGAGCGACATGTCGGGCGGCAAGTTCACGATCACCGTCGCCGCACCCGGCGAGATCGTGCCGGCGTTCGGCGTCGACGACGCGGTCAGCAACGCCACCGTCGAGATGGCGCACACGGCGCCGTACTACTTCGTCGGCAAGGACGAGACGTTCGCCTTCGGCACCGCCGTGCCGTTCGGCCTGAACATGCGCCAGAACCTGGCGTGGAAGCTCGACGGCAACGGCATGAAGCTGATGAACGAGTTCTATGCCAGCCGCAACTTCGTCGCCTTCGTCGGCGGGGACACGGGTGCGCAGATGGGTGGCTTCTGGCGCAGCGAGATCAAGTCGCTGGCCGACCTGCGCGGCAAGAAGTTCCGCGTCGGCGGCTTCGGCGGCCGGGTGATGGAGCGCATCGGCGCCGTGCCGCAGATGATCCCCGGCGGCGAGATCTACCAGGCGCTCGAGCGCGGCACGATCGACGCTGCCGAGTGGGTCGGCCCGTACGACGACGAGAAGCTGGGCCTGAACCGAGTCGCGCCGTTCTACGCTTATCCGGGCTTCTGGGAAGGCGGCGCGCAGCTCGAGTTCTGGGTCAACAAGCGCGCCTGGGACGGCCTGTCGGCCGACAACAAGGCGATCCTCGAGACGGCGGCCACGCACGCTGCGGCGGTGATGACGGCGCGCTACGACTACCGCAACCCGGCGTCGCTGAAGAAGCTCGTGGCCGGCGGCACCAAGCTGTTCCGCTTCCCGAAGGACGTGATGGACGCCGCGTTCAAGGCCTCGCAGGCGGTCTACGCCGAGATCGGCAGCAAGAACCCGGCGTTCAAGAAGGTCCACGACGACTACATGGCGTACCGTCGCGACGCCAACCTCTGGTTCCGCTTCTCCGAAGCGAGCTTCGACGACTTCATGCAGCAGCAGCGGCTGTAAGCGCGCCGCAGCCGGTCCGACGAAGCCCTGCGGGCCCGCGCCCGCGGGGCTTTTTTCGTGGGGGGCGCCGGTGACGCCGCCCTCGCGCCCTGCGGCCGGGACCTATTCGCTGGCCGCCGATGCCGGGGGTGCCGGCGGCGGCGCGATGTCTCGGAACAGAGACATCGGGTCGTACTCCTCGCGCCCTTCGCGGCCGCTGGGTGCGGCCTCCTCCAGCGCCTCGCGGCCCTGCTGCAGGCGCTCGAGCACGGCGTCGGGCGACAGCTGCGGCCCCTGGTCGAGGTTGCCGAGCACGAGCTGCGGGAAGGCGATGATCACCGCGACCATCATGAGCTGCAGGACGACGAACGCGACCGAGCCCTTGTAGATCTGGCCGGTGGTCACGGCCGGGATCGTCTCGCCGGTCACGCGGTCGGTGTAGTCCTTGCGCGCGGCGACGCTGCGCAGGTAGAACAGCGCGAACCCGAACGGCGGCGTCAGGAACGACGTCTGCAGCGTCATCGCGAGCACGACACCGAACCAGATCAGGTGGATGTCGAGCTTCTGCGCCACCGGCGCCAGGATGGGCACGACGATGAACGCGATCTCGAAGAAGTCGATGAAGAAGCCGAGGATGAACACGAGCAGGTTCACGAAGATCATGAACCCGAGCTGGCCGCCGGGCAGCTTGTCGAACAGGTGCTCGACCCAGACGTGGCCGTCGGCGGCGTTGAACGTGAACGCGAACACCGTCGAGCCGACGAGGATGAACAGGACGAACACCGACAGCCGCGACGTGCTCGACAGCGCCTGCAACAGCACCTTGAACGTCAGCCGGCGCTTGGCGCTGGCCATGACCAGCGCGCCGACGGCGCCCATCGCGCCGCCCTCGGTCGGCGTCGCGATGCCGAGGAAGATCGTGCCCAGCACGAGGAAGATCAGGATCAGCGGCGGGATCAGCACGAACGTGACGCGTTCGGCCAGCCGCGACAGCAGCCCGAGCCGCAACAGGCGGTTGCCCAGCGCCAGCGTGACCGCCAGCAGCGAGGCCACCGTCATCGACAGGATGAAGACCTCGTCGCCCGGCGCCGGCACGCTGCGCCCGATCATCGGGTTGACGATGCCCTCGTGGAACTGGCCCCACGTGATGCCGGCCACCGCGCACAGCGCGAGCAGCACGATCAGCGACTTGTGGCCGCTCGCGCCGCTCGGCTCGCGGTAGATGCGCGCTTCCACCGGCAGCGCCGGCACCCAGCGTGGCCGCGTCAGCGCGACCAGGGCGACGAACGCGAGGTACAGGCACACCAGCAGCAGGCCCGGGCGCAGCGCGCCGGCGTACATGTCGCCCACCGAGCGGCCGAGCTGGTCGGCAAGCACGATCAGCACCAGCGACGGCGGCAGCGCCTGCGCGAGCGTGCCCGAGGCCGTGATGACGCCGGTGGCGATGCTGCGGTTGTAGCCGTAGCGCAGCATGATCGGCAGCGAGATCAGCCCCATCGAGATCACCGCCGCGGCGACGACGCCGGTGGTCGCCGCGAGCAGCGCGCCGACCAGCACGACGGCGATCGCCAGCCCCCCGCGCACCGGCCCGAACACCTGGCCGATCGTCTCGAGCAGGTCCTCGGCCATGCCCGAGCGCTCGAGGATGATCCCCATCAGCGTGAAGAACGGGATCGCGAGCAGCGTGTCGTTCTGCATGATGCCGAACACGCGCAGCGGCAGCGCCTGGAACAGCGTCGCCGGGAACAGGCCGACCTCCATCCCGATGACGCCGAACGTCAGCCCGGTGGCCGCCAGACCGAAGGCCACCGGAAAGCCGGTGAGCAGGAACACGAACAGCCCCGCGAACATCAGCGGGACGAAGTTCTGGGCGATGAACTCGGTCATCGCGTTCCCCCGGCGGCCTGGCCCTTGCGCTCGGCTTCCTCGAGCAGTTCCTCGGCGAGCTTGAGCTCGTCGGACTTCTCGTGGATGTCGACGCTGTACGGTTCGGCGCGGTGGCCGGTGAGGAAGGCCGCCCGCTTGATCAGCTCCGACACGCACTGTGCGAGCAGCAGCGCGAAGCCCACCGGGATCAGCAGCAGCACCGGCCAGCGGATCAGGCCGCCGGCCTGCGGGCTCATCTCGCCGCTGGCCCAGGCGCGCGCGAACAGCGGCCACGACAGGTCGATCATCAGCACGCAGAACGGCGCGACGAACAGCAGGATGCCGACGATGTCGATGATCGCGTTGGTGCGCAGCGACAGCCGCGCCGAGACGAAGTCGATCCGCACGTGGCCGTTCTTCAGGAACACGAAGCCCGCGCCGAGCAGGAACACGGCGGCGAACAGGTACCACTGGATCTCGAGATAGGCATTCGAGCTGTAGTTGAACGCCCGGCGCACGATCGCGTTGCCGGCGCTGATCAGCACGCAGGCCAGCACGAGCCACATGATGAGCTTGCCGACCAGTTCGCTGACGGCGTCGATCAGCGACGACAGTTTCTGCAGCGCGCCCAATGGCCCTCCGCGGGGGATCCTCGAAAGCGCCGCATTCTAGGAGGGCGGGCGCGCGCGCGCCGTCATCGCTTCCCCTCGCCCGCGGCCGGGCCGGCGCGCCTCATGCGGCGGGCATCGTGGCGAGCGCGTACAGCCGCGCCGATCGCGCGCCCGAACGGCAGAACAGCAGCAGCGGGCGCGGCAGCTCGTCGAGCAGGCGCGCCATCGCCGCGACGTCCTGCGGAGACTGGTGGGCGCTGCTGACGGGCAGGAAGCGGTACTCGAGCCCCGCGGCGCGCGCGGCCGCCTCGATCGCCGCGTTGGTCGGCTGGTCGGGGCCGTGCTCGAAGTCGGGACGGTTGTTGACGACGGCGCGAAAGCCCATCCGCGCCGCCTCGGCCATCGCCTCGGGCCACAGCTGCGGCGCGACGCACACGTCTTCGGCGATCGGCCGGATCGAGAGGTGGTGGATCGTCATCGGGTTACCTCGCCAGCGCCTTCTTGACGGCCGCCGAGACCTGCGCCATGTCGGCCTTTCCGGCGAGCTGCTGCTTGGCCGCCGCCATCACGCGCCCCATGTCGGCCGGGCCCATGGCGCCGAGCGCAGCGACTAGGCGCGCGACCTCGGCCGCGACCTCGTCGGCCGACAGGCGCTGCGGCAGGTAGGCCTGCAGCACCTCGGCCTCGGCGGACTCCTTGGCCACGAGGTCGTCGCGCCCGGCCTGCGCGAAGGCGGCGATCGAGTCGCGGCGCTGCTTGAGCAGCCGGTCGACGACCGCGACGACGCCGGCATCGTCGAGCTCGACGCGCTCGTCGACTTCGCGCTGCTTGATCGCCGCGAGCAGCATGCGGATCGCCGACAGGCGCCCGGCGTCCTTGGCGCGCATCGCGGCCTTCATGTCGTCGGTGATCCGTTGCTTCAGGCTCATCGCGGGGTGGTCCAATGACGAAAGCCCGCGTCGGCGACCGGCGCGGGCTCGGCAGGCGGGCGCGGGGGCTCAGTACAGCTTCTTCGGCAGCTGCATGCTGCGCACGCGCTTGAAGTGCCGCTTGATCGCCGCCGCGCGCTTGCGCTTGCGCTCGGCCGTCGGCTTCTCGTAGAACTCGCGCGCGCGCAGTTCGGTCAGCAGGCCGAGCTTCTCGATCGTGCGCTTGAACCGACGCAGGGCGACGTCGAACGGCTCGTTTTCTTTGACGCGGATGGTGGTCATGAAGGCAGCGGGTAATCCTCGGGAGGGCTTCGGACGGGCGAACGGTACAACGGGCCATCGGCCCGCTCCGGCGCTCTTTTCCGAAAAGCTTTGAAGTATAGCCGCCGCGCGCGCGCCTGCCAATGCCGGTGCGCCGGCGCGCCGTGCCGGGCGCGGCTGGAAGGGCCGGCACCGAGGGGATCCGGTGACCAATCCGGCAACAAGTTAGGGATAGACGCCGTCCGACGGGCCATTTTCGGCGCTACCCGGCCCACGGCGCCGACGACGATCGCTACCATCGCGGGCCGCCTGCCGCCGAGGCCCCACCGACCCCCGTGCAGATCGATCCCCCCGCCGCGCCGCCCGCCGTCGACGGGCCCGACGTCGCCGGCCTGCAGGCGGCGCTTCTCGACGCCGTGCTGGCGCGCCAAGGGGCGCTGTACGCGCTCAAGGACGCCGACAGCGGGCGCCTGCTCGCCGTCAACGCCGCCTTCGCGCAGTGGCTCGGTCGTCCGCCGGACGACATCGTCGGCCGCACCGACGCCGACCTGTTCGACGCCGACACCGCCGCCGCGCTGCGCGCCGCCGACCGCAGCGCGCTCGACGGCGGCGTGCCGGCGACGGCGGAACACCGCTTCGACCACCAGGGCCGCCGTTGCGAGTTCGCGACGCTGCGCGTGCCGCATGCCGACGCCCGCGGCGCACGTTGGCTCGCCAGCGTGTGGTTCGATCTCGCGCCGCAGCGCCAGAAGGACGCCCAGCTGCGCCAGGCGCTCGAACAGCTCGAGCAGCAGCAGCGCGCGATCCAGCAGCTGCGCCAGGACCTGCACGACCAGCACGGCATGCGCGACGCGGCCACCGGCCTGTACAACCGCGCCCATTTCGACGACCAGCTCAAGCGCGAGGTCGACCTGTCGACGCGCGAGCACCGCGAATTCGCGCTGGTGTGGATCGCGCTCGATCCACCGGCGCCGGGCGTGGCGGCGCACGACGACGCCGCGCACCGTGGCATCCTGGCCACCGTCGGCCGGCTGCTGCGCGGCAACACGCGGGCGATGGACGCCGCCTGCCGGCTCGACGACGAACGCTTCGCGGTGCTGCTGTCGGGCGTCGGCCTGGCGACGGCGCATTCGCGGATGGAAGGCCTGCGCCGCCAGTGCGCGACGCAGATCGTGATGCACGAGGGGCACGAGCTCGGCTTCACGGTCTCGATGGGCGTGGCGAGCTTCCCGCACACCGCGCAGAGCCTCGACGAGCTCGTCTCGGCCTGTGCAGGCGCGCTCGCCGAGGCGCAGCGCCGCGGCGGCAACCACGTCACGCTGGCCAGCATCCGCTTCGACCCGCGCTGACGGCAGGGCTCAGAGCCCGTGAAGTCACAGGCTCTCAGCCGCGCAGCGCCTTGTGCAGCATGTACGCCGCCAGCGCGTACAGCAGCAGCGCGAACACGCGCTTGAGCTGGCGCACGTTCATCCGGTGCGACACCCGCGCGCCCACCGGCGCCAGCAGCACGCTGGCGGCCGAGACGATCGCCAGCGCCGGCAGGTACAGGTAGCCCACGGCACCCGGCAGCGCCGCCGGCAGCCCGGCGCCGGCCACCAGGTAGCCGGCCGTGTTCGCCAGCGCGATCGGAAAGCCCAGCGCCGCGCTCGTGCCCACGGCCTGGTGGATCGGCACGTGGCCGCGGGTCATGAACGGCACCGACAGGAACGCCCCGCCGGCGCCGACCAGGCCCGACAGCAGCCCGATCACGCCGCCGGCCACGCCCTGGCCGAGCGGCCCCGGCAGCGTGTGCGACGGCCGCGGCGGCCGGGCGGCGAGCATCTGGGTGGCCATCAGGCCGATGAAGCCGGCGAAGAACAGCGCCAGCCACCGGCCGTCGACGAGCGCGAACACGCCGGCGCCGGCGAGCAGCCCGCCGACGACGATGCCCGGTGCGATCGTGCGCACGAGGTCCCAGCGCACCGCGCCGCGCGCCTGGTGCGCGCGCACGCTCGACAGCGACGTGAACAGGATCGTCGCCATCGAGGTGGCGATCGCCATCTTCACCGCCAGCCCGCCGTCGACGCCGCGGTTGGACAGGATGAACGTGACGAACGGCACCAGCAGCATGCCGCCGCCGACGCCGAGCAGCCCGGCGAGGAAGCCGACCGCGGCGCCGAGCGCGAGCAGCTCGGCGATCAGCAGCGGCTCGACCGTCAAGCCGCGGCCCGATCGTCGGCCAGCGCGCGAAGCACCGCGTCCCACTGCGCCGGCGTCACCGGCGTGATCGACAGCCGGTTGCCGCGCCTGAGCACCTGCAGGTCGGCGAGTTCGGGGCGCGCGCGCATCTCGCGCAGCGACAGCAGCCGCGTCTTGCGCACCAGCCGCACGTCGACGTTCACCCAGCGCGGGGCCGCCGGATCGGACTTCGGGTCGTGGTAGGGGCTCGCGGGGTCGAACTGCGTCGCGTCGGGGTAGGCGCCGCTCGCGACCTCGGCCAGGCCCGCGATGCCCGGCTCGGCGCACGACGAGTGGTAGAACAGCACGCCGTCGCCGATGCGCATCGCGTCGCGCATGAAGTTGCGCGCCTGGTGGTTGCGCACGCCGGTCCACGGCACGCGCTGTCCCGGTGCCCGCGCGAGGTCGTCGATCGAGCACTCGGCGGGCTCGCTCTTCATCAGCCAGTACGCCACGGGTCGGGGCAGGGAAGGGGTGTCCGCCGCGAGCCGTGAGCCGCACTCCCGAACCCTCAGGGAAGAGTTCAGGTGGGCGAGGTCAGCGCGGCTTCGGGTTCGTCTGACGCGAGACGATCACACCCACCGCGCGATGTTCCAAGCCCTGGCTCGATGAGCATCGGTTCAGGGAAATCTAGACCCACGCGAACGCGACGGACGAACCCATTCTAGGCCCGCGTGGCGTCGGCATCAGAGCAGCCGGCCGTCGTCGCCGAGTGCGGCGTCGATGCGCGTGATCAATGCCTGCAAATCGGCCGCGGATGCGGGCACGGCGGCGGGTTCGGGGGCCGGCGGCGCCGGGGCCGGCGGCTCGGGCCGCTCGGCGGCCTGGTAGGCGATGTTCAGCGCCGCCAGCACTGCCATGCGCTCGCGCGCCTTGATCTTGCCGGCGTCGCGGATCGCGCTCATCTCGCGGTCGACGGCCGCCACCGCGGCGAACAGCCGCTCCTCGCCGCCGTCGGGGCAGGCCAGGCGGTAGCTCTGGCCGAGGATCGTCGCCTCGATCTGCTTCACGTCGGTTCGCCGCCGGCCGGCAGCCGCTCGAGCAGCGCGTCGACACGCGCGCGCGCGGCGGCCAGGCGCGACTTCAGGCTGTCGCGCTCGGCGGTCAGCGCGGCCACCTGGCGCTCGAGCAGCGCGTTCGTGCGCTTGAGCTCCTCGTGGCGCAGCAGCAGGCGCTCGATGCGTTCGGCCAGTTGTTCGAAAGTCCCCATCCGCGATGGTGCCGATCTGGACTTCGATTGTAGGGGTGCGGTCAGCGCCGGCTGCTACGATCCGCTGCGTTGGTGCACGTGCCGGCGCTCTGGCGGCACGCGTTAAACGGGAAGCAGGAAGGCCGACGCCGACGGCCGAGGCCCAACCTGCGCTGCCCCCGCAACGGTAAGCGGACGGGCGTGCCGCGCGCACGCCCCGCTTCGACGCACATGCCACTGGCGTTGGCGCCGGGAAGGTCGTCGGGGTCGTCTCCGCCAGCCCGGATACCGGCCAACGCGGTGACGGCGCCCGCCTTCGCGGGCGGCGCCGTCGTGAGGCACCGGCCTGCGGGGAAGCGGGCGGGTGCGCGTTCTCGGAGTCATCGTTCCCATGCATCGTCGCCCGTCGCGGACGAGGGCCTGCAGCCTCGCCGCCGCACTCGTGTGCACCACCACCACCGCCGCGGCCACCGAGGCCGTGGTCGTCAGCGCCACCCGCACGCCGATCGAGGTGTCGGACGCCGTCGCCGACGTCAGCGTGCTCGACCGCGCCGCGCTCGACCGCACCGAGGCGCGCACACTCGCCGAAGTCCTGGCGCAGCTGCCGGGGCTGCAGGCGAGCGCCAACGGCGGCCTCGGCAAGCCGTCGTTCCTCTACCTGCGCGGCCTTGAGGCGCGGCACGTGCTGCTGCTCGTCGACGGCGTGCGCGTCGGCTCGGCGACGCTGAACACGCCGTCGCTGGACAACCTGCCGCTCGATGCGATCGAGCGCATCGAGGTCGTGCGCGGGCCGCTGACGTCGCGGTACGGCAGCGGCGCGATGGGCGGCGTGGTGCAGGTCTTCACCCGCCGCGCCGCCGCGGGCATTCGGGCCAACGCCCGCGCCGCCGGCGGCAGCCGCGGCTACGTGCTCGGCAGTGCCGGAGCCGGCCACGCGCGCGGCGGCGTCGACCTCGCGGTGCAGGTGCAGGGCCAGCGCACCGACGGCTTCTCGGCGACGAACCCGAACGCGCCGTTCGGCGCCCACGACCCCGACGCCGACGGCTTCCGCCAGAACGGCGCCAGCGTTCGCGCCGGGTGGGCGTTCGCGCCGCGCTGGCGCCTGGAGGCGCAGTGGCTCGAAGCGCGCGGCACGACGCATTACGACGACGGCCCGGGCGCCGACGCGCGCGCCGACCTGCACACCCGCGTGGCGTCGCTGCAGGCCGGCGGGCCGGTGGTCGACGGCTGGTCGACGCGGCTGCTGGTCGGCGAATCGACCGACGGCTACGACACCGTCGCCTCGGCGAGTCCGTGGACCGAGCTCGGGCTGATCCGCACGCGGCAGCGCCAGGCGACGTGGGACCACCGCGTGCGCCTGCCGCTCGGCGAGGCGCTGCTGGCGGCCGAGCGCGTCGAGCAGCGGGTGCGCAAGCCCGGCGCGCCGTTCGACGTCGATCGCCGCCGCATCGACGCCCTGGTCGCCGGCTGGACCGTGCACCAGGGCCCGCACGACCTGCAGGCGAGCCTTCGCCACGACGACGACTCGCAGTTCGGCGGCCAGACGACCGGCGCGCTGGCCTACGCCCGCGCGTTCGCGCGCGGCTGGCGCGCCGGCGGCTCGTGGGGCACGAGCTTCACCGCGCCGAGCTTCAACCAGCTCTACTATCCGGGCTTCGGCAATCCCGACCTGCGGCCCGAGGACGGCGACCACGGCGAGCTCTTCGTGCAGTGGGGCACCGACATGCAGCAGCTGCGCGCCACCGCCTACCGCCACCGCTACCGCAGCTTCATCTCGGCCGGGCCGACGGCGACCAACCTTCCGCGGGTGGCGATCGACGGCGTCACGCTCGGCTGGGACGCCCGGCTGGACGCGTGGCGCCTGAGCGCGTCGCTCGACTGGGTCGACCCGCGCAACGACACCGCCGGCAGCCCGCACGAGGGCCGCCTGCTGCCGCGCCGCGCCCAGCGCATGGCCAAGGCGGGGGCCGACTGGACGCAGGGCGCCTGGACCGCGGGCGGCGCGCTGCAGGCCTACTCGTCGCGGTTCGACGACGTCGCCAACACGGTGCGCCTGGGCGGCTACGGCGTCGTCGACGTCCACGCCGACTGGCGCTTCGCGCCCGACTGGCAGCTCGGCGTGCGGCTGAACAACGTCGCCGCCAAGGCCTACGAGACGGCGTACGGCTACCGCCAGGCCGGGCGCGAGGCCTACGTGACGCTGCGCTGGGCGCCGCGGTGACGCGCATGCGGCGCCTCGCGACGGCCCTGCTCGGCGCGGCGTTCGCCGCGGCGGTGCCCGCGGCCGAGGCGCCGCGGCGCATCGTCTCGCTGGTGCCGTCGCTGACCGAGACGGTGTGCGCGCTCGGCGCCTGCGGGCGGCTCGTCGGCACCGACCGCCACTCGAACTGGCCGCCCGCGGTGCAGGCGCTGCCCAAGCTCGGCGGTCTCGACGACGCGCAAATCGAGCGCATCGTCGCCCTGCGGCCCGACCTCGTGCTGGTGTCGCCTTCGGCGCGCGTCGCGCCGCGGCTCGAGGCGCTCGGCGTGCCGGTGCTCGTCGTGCAGGTCGACACCGTCGACGAGATGCGGCGCGCCACGGCCACGCTCGCGCAGCGGCTCGGCGACGCCGCCGCGGGCGAACGGCTGTGGCACGACGTCGAGGCGCGCGTGGCCGCCGCCGCGGCGCGCGTGCCGGCGTCGATGCGCGGGCGGCGGGTGTACTTCGAAGTCGCGCCGACACCGCACGCGGCCGGGCCGACGTCGTTCGTCGGCGAGCTGCTCGCGCGGCTGGGCCTCGGCAACGTCGTGCCGGCCGCGCTCGGCCCGTTCCCGCAGCTCAACCCCGAGTTCGTGCTGCGCGCCCAGCCCGACGTCGTGATCGCCGCCGCCGACGCACTGGCCGAGATGCCGGCCCGCCCGGGGTGGGGGGCGCTCGCGGCGCTGCGCGAGGGCCGCACGTGCGGCTTCGCGCCGGCGGTGATCGACGTCGTCGTGCGCCCCGGGCCGCGGCTCGGCGAGGCGGCCGAGCACCTCGCCGACTGCGCGGCCGCGATCGCGCGCGGCCCCGCGCCCGAGGGCCGATGACGACCCGCGCCTGGCCCGCCGACACCGGCGCTGGCGCGACGCCGGCGGCCGCGTTCGGCGCCGTGCTCGCCGGTGCGGTGCTGCTCGTCGCGCTCGCCGGCCTCGCGGCCGGCGCCGACGGCTGGACGGCGCCCTGGCGCTGGGGCGGCGAAGCCGACCTGGTGTGGCGGATCCGCGCCCCGCGCACGCTCGGCGCACTCGCGGTGGGTGCGCTGCTCGGGCTGGCCGGGGCGATCGCGCAGGGGCTGTTCCGCAACCCGCTGGCCGACCCGTACCTGATCGGCAGCGCCGCCGGCGCCGGCTTCGCCGTCGTCGCCGTGCTGGTGGCCGGCAGCAGCGTCGGCCTGGCGATGGCGCCCGAGGTGGCCGGCCCGCTGCTGCGCGCCGGGCTCGTCGGCGCCGCGTTCGCGGGCGCGCTCGGCGGCGTCGGGCTGGCGCTGCTGCTGGCCGGCGGCGCGGCGCGGCCGCTGGTGCTGCTGCTGGCCGGCGTCGTCGTCGGCGTGCTGCTCGGCGCGCTGGCCGACCTGCTGCTGCTGCTGGCCCCGGAGGCGCTGCGCCGCCGGCAGGCGTTCCTGCTCGGCAGCACGGCGTTCCTCGGCTGGGGCAGCGTCGCCGTGCTGGCGGCCGTGCTCGCCGTCGTCGGGCCGTTCGCGCACCGCTTCGCGCGCGCGCTCGACGCGCTCGTGCTCGGCGACGCCGGCGCGGCGAGCCTCGGCGTGCCGGTGGCGCGGGTGCGCGGCTGGCTCGTCGCGGCGATGGCGCTGGCCACCGGCGCGGCGGTCGCGCAGGCCGGGCTCGTCGCCTTCGTCGGCCTGCTCGCGCCGCACCTGGTGCGCCGGCGCGTCACCGTCGCCCACGGGCCGCTGCTCGTGCTGTCGGCGCTCGCCGGCGCGGCGCTGCTCGGCGCCGCGGACCTCGCCGCGCGCAGCGTGATCGCGCCGCGCGAGCTGCCGGTGGGGCTGCTGACGGCGGTGATCGGCGGCGCCTACCTGCTCATGCTGCTGCGCCGCCGCCACGGGGGGGCGATATGACGCCGCCGCTGGCCGCCGAGGGGCTGGCCGTCGACCTCGGCGGGCGGCGCGTGCTCGGCGGCGTGTCGCTGGCGCTGGAAGCCGGGCGCTGGGCCGCGATCGTCGGCCCCAACGGCGCCGGCAAGAGCACGCTGCTCGCGACGCTGGCCGGGCTGCGGCGGCCGGCGGCGGGCGAGGTGCGGCTCGCCGGGCGGCCGATCGGCGACTGGCCGGCGCGCGAGCGCGCGCGCCGCGTCGCCTGGCTGTCGCAGCACGGCGAGGCCGACGGCGAGATCGGCGTGCGCGACGTCGTGCGCCTGGGCCGGCTGCCGCACCACGGCCTGTTCGGCGCCGCCGACGCCGCCGACGAGGCCGCCGTCGACGCCGCGATGGCCGAGACCGAGTGCCTCGCGCTGGCCTCGCGCCGGCTGAGCGAACTCTCCGGCGGCGAGCGCCAGCGGGTGCTGCTCGCGCGCGCGTTCGCGGTCGGCGCGCCGGTGCTGCTGCTCGACGAGCCGACGACGCACCTCGACGCGCCGCACCAGCGCGCCCTCGTGGCGGGGCTGCGCGCGCGCGCCGCAGCCGGCGCGGCGGTGGCGGCGGTGCTGCACGACCTGACGCTCGCACTCGCCGCCGACGTCGTCGTCGTGCTTGCCGACGGGCGGCTGCGCGCCGCCGGCCCGCCCGCCGACGCCGCGGTGCGCGCCGCGCTGGTGGCGGTGTTCGGCGGCGCGATCGAGATCGGTCACCTGCCCGGCCGCGACGGCGGCCCGCGCTGGGTCGCGGTGCCCGCGCGATGAGCACGCCCGCGACGGCAAGCCCGGCGGGGCCGGTCGGCCCGCGGCGCATCGTCTGCCTGACCGAGGAGACGACCGAGTGGCTGTACCTGCTCGGCGAGCAGGACCGCATCGTCGGCATCAGCGGCTACACGGTGCGCCCCCGCCGCGCGCGCGAGGAAAAGCCCAAGGTCTCGCACTTCCTCGACGGGCGCATCGACCGGATCGTCGCCCTCGAGCCCGACCTCGTGATCGGCTTCTCCGACATGCAGGCGGCGCTGGCCGACAAGCTCATCCGCGCTGGCCTGAACGTGCTGGTGACGAACCAGCGCAGCGTGGCCGAGATCTTCGCCACGCTGCGCCTGGTGGCGTCGATGGTCGGCGCGCTGGACCGCGCCGAGGCCTGGATCGCCGGCTGCCGGGCGCGGCACGCGCAGATCGCGGCCGCCGCCGCGGCGTGGCCGCGCCGCCCGCGGGTGTACTTCGAGGAGTGGGACGAGCCGATGATCAGCGCGATCCGCTGGGTCAGCGAGCTGATCGCGGTGGCCGGCGGCGACGACGTGTTCCCCGAGCTGGCGGCGATGCCGCTCGGGCGCGACCGCGTCGTCGCCGAAGCGCTCGAGCCGGCGCGGCGCGCGCCCGACGTGATCGTCGGCTCGTGGTGCGGCAAGAAGTTCCGCCCCGAGAAGGTCGCCGCGCGCCCCGGCTGGGCCGACGTGCCGGCGGTGCGCGACGGCGCGCTGCACGAGATCAAGTCGGCCGACCTCCTGCAGCCCGGGCCGGCGGCGCTGACCGACGGCGTCGAGCAGCTGCACCGCCACTTCGCGGCGTGGGTGCAGCGCCGGTGCTGAACGTGCGCCCGGGCTATCCTGTGCGCCCATGTACCAGCGCCACTTCGGCCTGACGCTCGAGCCGTTCTCGATCGCGCCCGACCCGCGGCTGCTCTACATGAGCGAGCGCCACCGCGAGGCGCTCGCGCACCTGCTGTACGGCGTGCAGGGCGGCGGCGGCTTCGTCGTGCTGACGGGCGACGTCGGCACCGGCAAGACGACGGTGTGCCGCTGCTTCCTGCAGCAGGTGCCGCCGGGCTGCCACGTGGCCTACATCTTCAACCCGGCGCTCAACGTGCTCGAGCTGCTGCGCACCGTGTGCACCGAGTTCGGCGTGCCGGTGCGCGCCGCCGAAGGCGCGCCGACGGTCACGCGCAAGGACCACGTCGACGCGCTGAACGACCACCTGCTGCGCACCCATGCCGCCGGCGAGCGCAACGTGCTGATCGTCGACGAGGCGCAGAACCTGTCGGCGCCGGTGCTCGAGCAGCTGCGCCTGCTGACCAATCTCGAGACCGACGAGCGCAAGCTGCTGCAGATCGTGCTGATCGGCCAGCCCGAGCTGCGCCGGCTGCTCGCCCGGCCGGAGCTCGAGCAGGTCGCACAGCGCGTCGTCGCGCGATACCACCTCGAGCCGCTGTCGGACGCCGAGGCGGTGCAGTACGTCGGCCACCGGCTCGCGGTGGCCGGGCTGCAGGGCCCGCTGCCCTTCGAGCGCTCGGCGCTGCACCGCCTGGTGCAGCTCAGCCGCGGCATCCCGCGGCGCATCAACCTGCTCGCCGACCGCGCGCTGCTCGGCGCGTTCGCGCACGGGCGCACGACGGTCGACCGCGCGACCGTCGAACGCGCCGCCGCCGAGGTGTTCGGCGGGCCGCACGACGCCGCGCCGGCGGCCCCGTCGCGACGCACGCTCGGCATCGGCGCGGCCGTCGCCGCCGGCGTGCTGCTCGCCGCCGCAGCCGGGGCGTGGGTGGCGC
>CALIDR010000203.1 GCA_938022295.1 uncultured Burkholderiaceae bacterium | reverse complement strand
GACGTTGGCCACCGGCCCCACCGCCGCGCTGGTGAGCTGCTCGGCGGTGCCGCCGCCGTCGGTGTAGCTCACGCGCACCGCAATGAGCTGGCCCACGTCGGCGTCGCCCAGCGTGTACGTGCTGCCCGTGGCCCCGGCGATGACGCCGCCGTTGCGCAGCCACTGGTAGGCGAAGCTGCCCAGCCCGTCGGCATCGGCGATGCCGCTGGTGTCCACGCCCAGCGTCTGGTCCTCGGTGGGCGTGCCGGTGATGGCGGGGGCGCCGCTCGGCGCGTCGTTGACGTTGGCGACGACGAGCTCGAAGCTGTCCTCCACCCACAGGCCACCGGCGTCGGTGGCCCGAACGGTGATGGTCACGCTGCCGACATCGGCGCTGGCCGGCGTGCCGCTGAAGGTCCGGGTCGCGGCGTCGAAGCTCAGCCACGCCGGCAGGCCGGAGGCTGAGTACGTCAGCGTGTCACCCGCGTCGATATCCGCGAAAGTGTTGGCGGCGAACTGGAACGAGAACGCCTCGTCCTCGGTCGCGCTTTGATCGGCGATCGGATTGACCACCGTCGGCGGGTCGTTCACCGGCGTGACGTCGATCGTGATCGTGTTCGGTACCGGGTCCAGGTCGACGCCGCCGTTGTCCGTGCCGCCGTCGTCGCGGACCTGGAACGTGAAGCTCGTCAGCGCCACGCCGTTGGCGTTGGCCGCCGGTGTCCACACGAGCTTGCCCGCCGCGATGTCGCCCGCCGACACCGAAGCACCGGCGACCAGCGCCACCCCGTCGACGGTCAGCGTGCCGCTGGACGGCAGCGTCGCGATGCGCACCGCCGCCAGCCCGTGGCCATCGACGTCGGTGAAGCCGAAGTCGGCCGGCGTGAAGGTGTAGGCCGCGTCCTCGGGCGTCGTGACGGTCTTGTCCGCGCCGGCCGGTGCGTCGTTGACGGCGGTGCCGATCATCGCCTTCGTGCCCGTGACGGCGGGGGCCACGCCGTCGCTGACACTGGTGGCGATCGTGAAGTCGGCGTTGAAGTTCGCCGCCGGCGTGAACGTCAGCGCCGCGAGCAGCGCATTGACGTCGGCGATCGCGCCGCTGGCGCTCCACACGCCGGCGGCATAGGTCGACGTGACCGACCCCGAGGTGCCGGTGCTCAGGCTGCCCGCCGCGGGGTCAGACAGCGTGAGCGTGACCGTGACGCTGGCGCTGTCGACGTCGCTGACGACGATCGGGGCCAGCGCCAGCGGCGTGTCTTCGGTGTAGGTCTGCGCCGCGTTCAGGTTGGTGGCCGTGGGCGCGTCGTTGACGTCGCTGACCGTGATCGACGCGCTGGCCGAGGCGCTGCTGAACGCTGTCGCACCGCCGTTCACCGTCGCGTCGACCTTGCTGCCCTCGCTGCCGCTGGTCTGGTCCCAGGCGCGGAAGCTCACGCTCGCCGTCGTGCCGTTCTGCGCATTGGGCACGAATCGCAGGCGGTCGCTGTCGCGCAGCAACAACGCCTCGGTGCCCGAGATCTTCCCGACCGCGCTCCAGGTGCTACCGCCGTCGGTCGAGTACTGCCACGTGCCGTTGCCGCTGTTCAGCGCCGTGACCGCAATGCCTTCGAGTGCACCCGCGTCGACGTCGGTGATGCGGTCGCCGCCGGCACTGGCGACGATCTGCGCCACCGTGTTGCCGGCGTTGCCGACGTCGTCCTCGGTGATCGGCGTCAGCGTGAACGTGCCGCTGGCGTCGAGCACCGGGGCGTCGTTGACGGCGGTCACCGTGATCGTGGCGCTGACCGTGATGCCGCCCAGCCCTGCGTCGTTGCTCGAGGTCGAGGCCTGGACGGTGAAGCTTCCCGTGCCGCTGAAGTCGGCGCTGGGCGTGAACTTCAGACCTGCGTTTCCTTCGGCGAACGTGATGAACGTGCCGTCGGTGATCGGGGTGACACCGTCGTTCTTGTAGAGCGTGCCGTTGGTGATGGCGGTGATCTTGAAATGCGTGACCTCGGCGCCGTCGGCCGGGTTGCGCGAGATCACCAGCCCGCTGGTGGTCTGCGTGTCTTCGTTGGTGGTGGCAGGGGTGACCGAAGGCGTGTCGGCCACCGGGTGGACGGTGATGCTGACCGTGTCCGTGTCGCTCAATGCGCCCCCGGACCCCGTGTGCCCGAGGTCGTTCGTCGTGATCTGCAGCGATGCCGTCCCGTGGAAGTTCGCGGTCGGCGTGAACGACATGCCGTTCAGCGCGGTGTTGATGTTCGCCACCGTGCCGGTGAACGTCATGGTGCTGTCCATGACGCCGTCGCCGACGGAGAAGCTGAGCCCGGCGATCGAGTTCAGCGAGACGATGCCGTGGGTGGCGGTGAGCGTGACCTGTATGGGGTTGGCGCCCGCGTCCACGTCGACGACGGAAATCGCGTTGCCATTGCCGACCGAGAAGTTCAGCACCGTGTCTTCGTTCGTGCTCTGCGCGCCGGGCACGGCGTTCACCGGCGCGTCGTTGACCGCCGTGACGCTGGTGCCTAGCGTCACCTCGTTGCTGGCGTCGCTGTAACGGGTCGTCCCGCCGCCGGTGCCGACGTTCACCGTGCCGCCGTTGGTCACTGTGCCCGAGGAATCGTCGACGAGACGCGCGGTCAGCGAGGCCGGCGTGCCGCTGTACTCGGCATTGGGCAGGAAGCGCAGCAGGGTGGCGGGTGCGAGCGTGAGGGCGCTGGACGTCGACACCGCGCCGATGTCGACCCAGTCGGTGCCGTTGTGCCACTGCCACTTGCCCTCGGTGGCGACATTGGCAGCGTTCGCCACGATCGCCACGCCGGCGAAGTTGTGGGCCGACGAGCCGCCGGGCACGGCATCCTTGGCGTCGCTGAACGTGGCGCCGAACAGCGCCGAGACCGTTGCGCCCGGCGGGTTGGCGGTGTCTTCGGCGACGGCGGCCAGCGAGACCGTGCCCGAGAGCGCCGTGGGCGCGTCGTTGACGGGGGTCACGGACTGGGCCAGACCCGTCGCGCCCGAACTGAAGGCGGTCGTCCCGCCGCGCACGGTCACGTCGGCCAGCCCGCCGGCGCTGCCGCTGGTCTGGTCCCAGGCATAAAACCGGATGAAGCCGGCGCTGCCGTTGAAGTCCGGGTTCGGCACAAAGCGGATGCGTGCCAGCGCAGTGGCCGGCAGCAGACGCGCCTGCGCGGTCGAGACGTCCCCGATCGCCTGCCACGCCGATCCGTCGAGGCTGTATTGCCAGACTCCCTTCGTGTTGTCGACCTCGTATACGGCGATGCCCTTCATTGCCCCGCTGTCGACATCGCTCGCGTTGAAATCGGATACCAGCTTGCCGGCATGCCCCGTGATGTCTTCCGGGATCGAGGGCAGTACCGATGCGGCTGGCGGCCCCGGCGCGTCGTTCACGTCGCTCACGGTGATCGACGCGCTGGCCGTGGCCGCACTGAACGCCGTCGTGCCACCGTTGACGCCGGCGTCGACCTTGCTGCCCGCGCTGCCGCTGGTGCGGTCCCAGGCGCGGAACGTGACGCTGGCTGTCGTGCCGTTCTGCGCATTGGGCACGAAGCGCAGGTGGTCGCTGTCGCGCAGCAGCAGCGCCTGGTTGTCCGACACGCTGCCGACCGCGATCCAGTTACTGCCGCCGTCGGTCGAGTACTGCCAGGTGCCGTTGCCGCTGTTCAGCCCGGTGATCGCGATGCCTTCGCTTGCACCGGCGTCGACGTCGGTGATGCGGTCGCCGCCGGCGCTGGCGACGATCTGCGCCACGGTGTTGCCGGCGTTGTTGATCTCGTCCTCGGTGATCGGCGACAGCGTGAACGTGCCGCTGGCGTCGAGCACCGGGGCGTCGTTGACGGCCGTGACGACGAGCGACGCGGTGTCGGTGGCGCTGGAGAACGCGCTCGTGCCGCCGTTGACACTGGTGTCGGCCAGCGTGCCGTTGTAGTTGGCGTTGGGCTGGAAGTACAGCCGGGTGGCAGCGTCGGCCGCGAGCAGCCGGGCGCTGGTCGGGCCGACCGCGCCGAGCGCGTTCCACGTCGTGCCGTTGTCGGTCGAGAACCACCAGGTGCCGTTGGCGGTGTCGGCACCGGTGACGGCGATGCCCAGCGGGTCCTCGGCGTCGATCTCGGTCACGTTGTCCAGGCCGCCGGCGGGCGTCGTCGGGTCGACGAGCGATGACACGAGCGTGCCGACGGCGCCCACGGGTGGGCCGGCGTCCTCGTTGACCGGCGTCAACACCGGCGACTTGGTCGCATCCAGCGTCGGCGCGGTCTGGACGGTGATCGGCAGCGTGTCGGTGTCGCCGAGCCCTGCCTGGCCGGAGGGCAGCAGCGTCGCGTAGGCGGCGATCGACCACGCGTTGCTCGCCGTTGCGCTGACCCAGTTCGGCGCCAGGCCGGCGACCGGGTCGTAGCTGCTGATGCGCGTGCTGCCGCCGGTGGCGGCGTAGTAGAAGCGCCCTTCCTTGCGCGGCGCGATGCCGATCCAGTAGTCGCCCGCGGCCACCGCGGTGTCGGGGATGTCGAAGCTGTACCAGCCGGTGCCTTGCGCCAGGTCGCGGCTCGTCTGCGCCAGCAGGGTGCCGGGTTGACCCGCGTTGTCGGCGTACAGCCCCACGTGTGTGTCGACGTTGTTCTTCAGGTTGGCGAGATAGACGTTCAGCGTCGTCACGGTGCCCGCCGACGCGAAGTTCACGCGCGTGGCCACCTGCTGCTTGTCGTACTGCGCCGACTGCGTCGTGCCGGCGATCGACGTGCGGCCGACCGCCGTCGTCGTGCCGTCGAACGTCTCGATCGTGATGCCGCCCTGGCCCGAGAAGCCCGGCGTCGGCGTGTAGACGAGGCCGTTCAGCGCCGCGTTGACGCTGGCGACGCTGCCGGAGAACGTCATCTTCGCGTTGGCGGTGCCGTTGCCGACGGTGAACGTCAGCCCGGCGACACCCGACAGCGACATCGTGCCGCCGGCGGCCGACAGCGTGACCTGCAACGTCGCCGAATCGGGGTCGGCCACCGAGATCGCCGACGCACCCGACAGCACCAGCGGCGCGTCGCCGCGGGTGAGTTGCGGGGCGGGCAGCGTGTTGACGGGCGGTTGCGGCGCCGGGCGCAGCGGTGCGGCGACGAGGGCCCAGTCGCCGGCGCCGCTGCCGCTGCCGCCGGCGGTCCAGGTCATCGGCACCGAGGCCGCGCCGGGCTCGGTGCTGCTTCCCGCGTGGATGTTCTGCGCGCCGGTGGCGGTGCGGGTCAGCAGCGCCGTCTGGCCGGTGCCGGCGGTGAGCGTCGAGCGGTCGCGGATCGCCACCGCGTCGACGACCACCTGGCCCGCTGCCGAGGTCACCGTGGCGCCGGAGATCGAGTTGCCCGAGCCGCCGGCCTTGGCCACGGTGCCGAACGGTTGCGTCGGGTCGACGCCGAAGAACGTCGTCGCGCCCGCCGCGATCGTCACGCTGGCGGCCGTGTTGACCTGGACGTTCGCGGCGCCCACGGCCGGTCCGACGAGGTACCACAGCTCGGTCTTGATGCCGCCACCACCGTCTTGCGACTGGGCGTCGAGCCGCGTCAGCGCCTGCCCCCCATAGGTGACCGACGAGATGTTGGTGGTGTCGCCGTTGACACCGACGTTGACGACGAGGATCCGGTTGCTGCCGCTGGCCACCGTGTGGCTCCAGCTCAGCGACGTCGCGGCCACGGACGTGCCAGCCGACGACGAGGCCCCGGCGGTGATCGACAGCAGCCAAGGCCCCTCGCCGGCCGAAGCGGCGAGCGGCGCCGTATCGGCCTCGATGCGCCCGGTCGCGTGTTCGAGCATCCAGTTGCCGCCGAGCGCGGTCGCGCCGGTGGGGTCGACCGACGCCGCCACGTCGGCCCCCGTCAGCTCGGCCCACAGCGCGACAAAGGCGCGCCCTTCGGCGTCGCTCGCCAGGTCGCACCCATACAGCAGCAGGTCGGCGCCATCGGCCAGCGCGGCGCGCCAGGCCTGCAGGTCGGCGGCGCGCGAGCGCAGCGCGGCGGCTTCGAGCACCTGGCCGCCGAGTTCGATCCGCCCCGCGGCGCCGTGGCTGACCACGTGCACGGCGTCGACGTCGCGCTGCGTCGCCAGGTGCGCGCCGATCTGCGCCAGCGCGTCGTGCCGCGGGTCGAGCACGACGACGCGCACGTCGCGCGTGGCGTCGCCGCCGGCCGACCACAGCGCGGCCAGCCGGTCGGCGTCTTCGACGGCACCGTCGACGAACACCCATTCGCGGCGCCGTACTGCCGGCGCGGCCGTGGCGGCTTCGAGGGGGTCGGCGCGTACCTCGGCTTCGGCCGGCGCGACCCACACGCTGCCCGCCAGCGGCGCGAACAGCGCGCCGGGGCCGTCGGCCGAATACAGCAGCCGCGGCTCGAGCTCCTCGATCAGTGGCCGCTGCGGCGCCGTGCCCACGCGCGCGCGAACGCCTAACACGCGCCGGCAGGCGCGTGCAAGGTGGGTCAGCAGCGGCGACGGCACGGCAGTGCGCCTCGCAGGTCAGGGCCGGGGCATGTCGCCGTTTCGACCGCTTCGCTTCAGGACTTGAACTCGACCTTGCAGCGCACGCCCGAAGGCAGACTTTGGTCACGGTTGGGCAGCGTCAGCCGCACGCGGAACGTGTGGCTCGCGGCGTCGATCACGCGGTCGACGATCGCCACCGTCGCCGCCTGCTCGGCCACGCCCGGCAGCTCGGGGCGCACCAGCGCCGCCATGCCGGGGCGCACCTGGCCGAACATCGCCGCCGGCAGCACCACCTCGACGCGCAGCGGGTCGATCTGCGCGACGCGGAACACCGGCCGGTTCTCGATGCGCTCGCCGGCGGCGGCGTAGCGCTCGACGACGACGCCGTCGATCGGGCTCGTGATCGTGCGCTGCGCGAGCTGGGCGCGCGCGAGCTGCAGCTCCTTGGCCGCCAGCGCCTGCTGCTCGCGCGCCTGCGCCAGCCGCGTGCGCGCGAGCTCGGCTTCGGCGTCGGCCTGGTCGCGCGCCTGGCTGGAGACGAACTTCATCTCGGTGAGCTGCGCTGTGCGCTCGGCCTTCTTCTGCGCGAACTCGATCTGCGACTGCGCGGCCTGGATGTCGGCCACGTTGTCGACCCGCGCCTGCGCAAGCTGCACCGCTGCGCGCTCGACCTTGGTGTCGTGCTGCGCCAGCGTCTGGCCGCGGCGCACGACGCTGCCGCGGTCGACGAACACGTCGGCGAGCACGCCGATCACCGGCGTGCCGACGTCGACGACGGCCGAGGGTTCGATCAGGCAGCCGAGCGGTGCCTGGCGCGGCGCGGGCGCGGCCGAGGCGGGCGGCGCGGCCAAGGCGGTGCCGGCCGCCGGGCTGGCCGCGCCCGCAGCGGCCGGGGCGGTGGCCTGCGCTGCGGCCGGGCCGCAGGCGACGCAGGCGGCGGCCAGCACGAGGCCGCGCAGGACGGGGCGAGGGATCGTGTGCATCGGGTGCTCCAACGGGCAGACGGGGGATGGACGGACGAGGCGATGAGGAAAGGGGCGGCGGCAGGGGATGGCCGTCACTCGCGGCGGGCGCCGAAACCGAGGCCGCGCACCAGTTCGCGGTCGCTGCGCCACAGCGCGGCGCGCTGCGCGCGTTCGCGGCGCGCCTCGGCGCCCTGCACCGCGCGCAGCGTGAGCCTCGCGAGCCACGCCGGCAGCGGCCGGCGGCCGCTGGCCAAGGCGAGCAGGCGCCGCAGCGCCGGCGACACGCGGCGGCCGAGCAGCCCTTCGTCGAGCGCGAGCAGCGTCAGCACGCGGCCGGGGTCGCCGCCGCGCGCGCAGCGGCCGTGCAGCTGGCGGTCGATGCGCGGCGACGCGTTGTGCTGGCAGGCGATCACGTGCAGCCCGCCGCGCGCGGCGACGCCGTCGCCGAGGCGGATGTCGGTGCCGCGGCCGGCCATCTGCGTGGCCACGGTGACGCGGCCGGCGTCGCCAGCGCGGGCCACGCACGCCGCCTCGGCGCCGTCCTGGCGGGCGTCGAGCCGCTGGTGGGCGACGCCGGCG
>CALIDR010000202.1 GCA_938022295.1 uncultured Burkholderiaceae bacterium | reverse complement strand
GCCGGACACGCCCGGCAGGTGGTTGTCGAGCAGGACCACCTGCGGCGCGCACCGCGCCGCGACGCGCTGCGCCTCGCCGGCGTCGCCCGCCTCGCCGACGACGTCGAACCGCCCGTCGGCGGCGAGCAGCGCGACGAGGCCGCGGCGAAACAGCGTGTGGTCGTCGACGACCATCACCCGGATCGCCTCGCGCGGCGCGTCGGGCGTGCCCATCGGACTTCTCAGGCCGCCAGCGGCTCGCGCTCGGGCAGCGCGACGACGACCCGCGTGCCCTGCCCGCGCGCCGACTCGACCTGCACCGCCGCGCCGATGCCGGCCGCGCGCTCGCGCATGATGCGCAGGCCGACGTGGGTGTCGTCGGCGTCGGCGCGCCCGCCGGGATCGAAGCCGCGGCCGTCGTCGCGCACCTCGATGCGCCACGCCGGGTGCTGCTGCACGTCGACCCACACCCGGCTCGCGCCGGCGTGCTTGCGCACGTTCGACAGCGCCTCCTGCACGACGTGCAGCAGCTGCACCTGCACGTCGGGGGGCAGCGGCGCGCCGGCGCCGTGGACTTCGAGCTGCGTCGGCAGGCCGGTCTGCTGCTGGAACTTGTGCAGCGTCGCCTTCAGCGCGCCGACGAAGTCGTCGGTGTTGGTGCGGGTGCGGAAGTGCAGCAGCAGCTCGCGCACGTCGGCCAGGCTCTCGCGCACGCCGGCGTCGATCTCGCCCGCCGCCTGCTCGACCTGGGCCGCCTCGCCGCGCCGCAGCGCCCCGCGCAGCAGCTGGACCTGGATCTTCAGGAACGCCAGCGCCTGCGCGATCGAGTCGTGCAGCTCGCGCGCGATCAGCCCGCGCTCCTCGGCGACGGCCGCCTCGCGCTCGAGCGCCGCCGCGCGCAGGCTCTCCATGCCGCTGGCCAGGTGGCTGGCCAGGCTCTCGAGCAGGACGCGGTCGTCTTGCGCCAGTGCGCCGCCGCTGCCGCGGTACAGCAGGTCGACCTCGCCGAGCAGCTGCTCGTGCAGCCGCACCGGCACGGCCACGACGTGCTCGAAGCCGTAGCGCTCGCACGGCGTCGCGGCCGGGCCGGGGGCTTGGATCGCGATCACCCGGGCGCCGTCGCCGGCGTCCGCCTGCCCGCAGTGGCAGTCGCCGGCGCGCAGGCAGCGCTCGTGCTCGAGCATCTCCGCCGGCACGCAGTCGGTGGCCAGCAGCACGTGCCGGCCCCGCGCCGCGTCGTGCCAGCGCAGCAGCGCGGCGTCGGCCCGCGCGACGGCGCGCATGCGCCGGGCGAAGCCGCCGGCCAGCTCGTCGAGGTTCTGCGCCCGGGCGACGAACGCCGTCGCGTCGTACAGCACCGCGAGCCGCTCGCGCTCGGCGCGCAGCGTCTCCGTCTTCTCGCGCACCTTGCCCTCGAGGTCGCGATAGAAGCCCTGCAGCGTCGCCGCCATGCGGTTGAAGCCCTCGGCCACGCGGCCGAACTCGTCGCCGGTGTCGACGTCCACGCGCGCCGACAGGTCGCCCTGCTCGACCTGCCGCAGTCCAGCCTGCAGCCGCGCCAGCGGGTTGAAGACAAACAGGTAGGCCGCATACAGCATGGCCACGCCGCCGGCGATCGCCAGCCCCATCAGGCCGAGCTGGAACGTCGTCAGCACCGCGGTGCGGCTCGACAGCCGGGCCTCGATGGCGCCGACGAAGGCGTCGATCTCGTCGACCAGCGCGCTGGCTTCGGCGGCCGTGACCCGCGGATCGGCGCCGCCGGGCGCGGACCAGCGCTGCTGCAGCTGCGCCCAGTGGGCGCGCACGCGCTCGAAGCTCGCCGCGGTGGCCTCGCCGCGCGGCACGAGCAGCGGCCGCGCCGGATCGCCGCGTTCGAGCAGCGCGAGCGAGGCGTCGAACTGCCGCACGTACGCCTGCAGGCGCTGCGGGTCGTCGGTGCCGGCGGCCTGCGCCAGGCGCCAGACCTGCATGCGCAGCCGCCCCGCCTCGTTGACCGCGGCCGCACCGCCCTCGAGCTGCCACGTCACCCACAGCGTCAGGCCGATCGAGGCCAGCGCGAGCAACAGCAGCGCCGCGCCGATGGTGCCGAGCTTGGACGACAGCGACGTGGCCCGCAGCGTCGTGGACATGCGTGCACTGTAGGTCCGGCGGCGCGCCGCCGATTGACCGGGATCAAGACTCGCTCGGCCCCGGGCGGCGCCGTGCCATCAGCGCGCCGTGACCCCCCGCCGCGCTGCCATCTCGGCGCCGATCGCGGCCAGCGCCGCAGCGCCGAGGGCGTCGCGCAGCGGCGGGTAGGCCTGCGTCTCCTCGGCCTCGATGTGCGCCGCATAGAGCTCGGCGAACGCCTGCCAGCGCTGAGCGAACCCGTCGTCGGCGGGCCGCTGGCCGTCGGCCACCGCGGCGAGGTCGGCGCGCACGCGGGCCCAGTCGTCCGCCATCCGGCGGTGGTCGGCGTGCAGGCGTTCGGCCAGCGCGGCCTGGCCGTGCGCGGCGAGCCACGGCAGCACGTGCCGCTCCTCGTCTTCGTGGTGCGCGGGGCCGGCGACGTCGAAGTAGCGCATCACGTCGCGCGCGGCCTGCACGGCCTGGCCGTCGGCGCCGGTGTGCGCCAGGTGCCCGGCCAGGCGCAGCAGCAGCCGCAGCATGCGCTGCACGCGCTCGTGGCAGGCCACCAGCATCTCGAACGGCTGGTCGAACCCGGTTGCCGGCAGCGCCCCGGCCGGATGCAGCGCGATGCGGCTCATCCGGTGCTCCATGCGCGCGGGCGCTTCATGCCGGCGATGCGGCACGCCTGCGCGACGTAGCCGTACGGGAACAGCTCGAACATGCGCTTGCGGCCTTGGCCGGGGTAGCGCTGCTCGAGGTGCTTCATCGCGTGGCGCGCGTCGGCGCAGACCTGGTGCTCCTGGTAGTAGTCGCGCATGAAGCGGATCACGAACCAGTGGTCGTCGCCAAGGTCGATGTGCTGCGCGCTCGCGAGCGCGTGCGCGAGCGCCTCGTCCCATTGCTCGGGTTCGACGACGTAGCCCTCGCCGTCGAGCCTCGGATCGTTCACGGTGGCCATCTCGTCGCGCTCCTGTCGCGGTGCGGTGTCAGCCGGCGCTCGGCACGCCGCTCGCGTCGAGCGCGGGCGGCCCGGCATCGCCGAGCAGATAGGGTGCCGTACCGGCGTTGTCGGCCGCCGATGCCGGCACGAAGCCGCCGCGCCGCAGATCGAAGACGTGCACCTCGCCGTCCTCGATCACGTAGTGCCAGCCGTGCAGGCTCAGCGTGCCGGCCTCGACGCGTTCGCGCACCATCGGGTAGTCCATCAGCCGCTCGAGCTGCAGCACGATCGCGCGCTGCTCGGTGCGGCGCAGGGCTTCGGGCCCGGGCTCGGCCACCGGCAGCGCCGCCTCGCGGCCGAGCTCGAGCCAGCGCGCGAGGTTCTGCGCCTGCGGCGGCACCTCGCCGTACAGCGCGCGGATCGCGCCGCAGTGGCTGTGGCCGCAGACGACGATGCGCCGCACGTCGAGGTTCAGCACCGCGAACTCGATCGCCGCGGCCGTGCCGTGAAAGCCCTCGGACTGGTCCCACGGCGGCACGAAGGCCCCGACGTTGCGCACGAGGAACAGCTCGCCCGGGCCGGCCCCGGTCAGCAGGTACGGCACGAGGCGCGAATCGGAGCAGCCGATGAACAGCGTCGTCGGGTGCTGGCCGTCGTCGACGAGGTGGCGGAACAGCGAGCGCTGGGTCGGGAACGCGTCGTCGTGGAAGCGCCGCAGCCGGTCGAGCAGTTCGTCGGGCATCGCCAGCCCCTCGCCGACGGCTACTGCACGAGCGGCGTGGCCGCCGCGTCGAGGTCGACCCCGCGCACGTCGGCCTCGCCGGCCAGGCGCTGCAGGTACTGCCGAAGCGCCGTCGCGAAGGCCTGCGCCTCGAGCGTGCGCCGCACCGCGCCGCGCACCGCCTCGTAGGGCGGCAGCGCGCCCGGCCGGCGCTCGAGCACCTCGACGACGTGCAGCCCGAAGCGGCTGTGCACGAGGCGCGGCAGCACGCCGACCTCGGCGTGGCCGAAGACCTCGCGCGCGAACTCGGGCGCGCAGTCCTCGGCGCCGAGCCAGCCCAGCTCGCCGCCCGCCTGCCCGCTCGGGCAGTTCGACCACTGCGCCGCCGCGGCGGCGAAGCGGTCGCCCTCGCCCGCCGCGCGGGCGCGCAGGTCGATCAGCATCGCCTCGGCACGGCGGCGCAGTGCGCCGACGTCGACGCCCGGCGTCACCGCGAACAGCACGTGGCGCAGCCGCGCGCGCTCGCCGGTGGCGAAGCGCGCGGCGTTCGCGGCGTGGTAGCGGCGGCAGGTCTCGTCGTCCGGCGCGGGCAGCGCCAGCGTGCGGTCGAGCAGCGCCTCGATCGCGGCGGTCGCGGCCTCGCTCGTCGCGCCGCGCAGCGGCGCCGGGTCGTCGGCCGCCAGCAGGCCGGCCGCGATCGCGGCCTGCCGCAGCAGCTCGACGCTGGCGCGCTGGCGCAGCGCCGCGGCGTCGAGCGCCTCGTCGTCCGACGCGAGCGGCACGCCGTTGACCGACGGCCGGGGGGCCAGGAGCATCGCGGGGGCGTTCATCGGCATTCTCCCCTCACAGCGCGCGGCGCGGCAGGTTCTGCCCCGCCGGCACGTTCAGCCGCCGCGAGCGCACGACCTGGTACGGCCGGAACAGATAGGCCACCGACGCGAACCCGCTCCAGATGTGCACGAGGCGGCTGAACGGGAACAGCAGGAAGATCGTCATGCCGAGCAGCATGTGCGCCAGGTAGTGCCACTCGATGCCCATCAGCGGCGCCGCGTCGGGACGGAAGGTGGCGATGCCCTGCAGGTAGCCGGCCAGGATCAGCATCGTCTGCGGATCCTTCACGTGCGCGTACGACGCCGGCAGCGTGGCCAGCCCGAGCGCGAGCTGCACCCACAGGATGATCAGCACGGCGAGGTCGGTGCGGTGGCTCGTCAGCCGGATGCGCGGGTCGAACAGGCGCCGGTGCAGCAGCATCGACAGGCCGACGAAGCACACCAGGCCGGCGATGCCGCCGGCGACGACGGCCAGCAGCTGCTTCTGCTGCGCCGTCATCACGAGCTCGTAGACCGAGTGCGGCGTCAGCTGGCCGAACAGGTGACCGAAGAACAGGAACAGGATGCCGAAGTGGAACAGGTTGCTGCCGATCTTGAGCTGGCGTGCGCGCAGCAGCTGCGAGCTGTCGCTCTTCCACGTGTACTGGTCGCGGTCGAAGCGCGCCAGGCTGCCCATCAGGAACACGGCGAGGCAGACGTAGGGATAGACGACGAAGAGGAAGGTGTAGAGCGTTTCCATGGGGGGCTCCGTGGGGGCGTCGGTGGGCGGTCAGCGCACGGCGGCGCGCGGCGTTGCCGCGGGGCGCACGACGTGGATCGGCTGCGGCTGGTCCGGCCGCGCCTGGCCGTGCGTCGAACAGCCGCCGAAGGCCTCGGGCTCCGCCCAGGCCTCGTCGAGCGGCGGCTCGGCCGGCAGATCGACGCGCTCGGCCTTCTCGCCGGCCAGGTCGAGCACGGCGGCCAGCACGCTGGCGTAGGCGCTGCGGCGCGCGAGCAGCGCGCTGAAGATCGCCCGCACGACCTGCGCGATCTCGCGCAGGAACTCGCGCGCCTGCGCCGGCGGCTGCGTGCTCGCGAACTCGAGCACGACGGGCAGGTGGTCCGGCAGCTCGCCCGCGGCCAGCCGCAGGCCGGCGCGCTCGTAGGTCTGCGCGAGGTCGATCATCGCCTGCCCGCGGTCACGGCTGTCGCCGTGCACGTGCTCGAACAGGTGCAGCGCGGTGCGCCGGCCGCGGTCGAACAGCTCGACGTAGTCGGCCTCGGCGCGCAGGCCGGCGGCCGCGGCGAGCCGGTCGGCGAGCGCGTCGAGCTCGGCCAGGCGACCGAACGTCAGCGCGCGCTCGGCGTGCAGCGCGTCGCGCACCTCGGGCAGCGCCTGGCGCATCTCGGCATCGGGGTAGCGCAGCAGCCACGCGAGCGCGCGCAGCGTGTGGGTCATCCGGCGGGGGGTACCGTCGAGCAGCGACATGGTCAGACCTCCGCCTTGATCGGGATCGTGCGCTTCTTCTCGCTGCCGAACAGGCTCGTCTCGGTGACGCCCTCCGAGCAGCCGTTGCCGAAGCTGAAGCCGCAGCCGCCGCGCACGTTGAACGCGTTCTCGGCGTACTCGCGGTGCGTGCTCGGGATCACGAAACGGTCCTCGTAGTTCGCGATCGCCATGACCCGGTACATGTCCTCGACCTCGGCCTCGCTCAGCTGCACCTGCTCGATCGCGGCGCGGTTCGGCCGGCCGTCGACGTGCTTGGCGCGCTGGTAGGCGCGCATCGCCAGCATGCGCTCGAGCGCGCGCACGACGGGCATCGTGTCGCCGGCGGTCAGCAGGTTCGCGAGGTACTTGACCGGGATGCGCAGCTGGTTGACGTCGGGGATCTCGCCGTTGGCGCCGACCTGCCCGGCGTTGGCCGCCGCGGTGATCGGCGACAGCGGCGGCACGTACCACACCATCGGCAGCGTGCGGTACTCGGGGTGCAGCGGCAGCGCGACCTTCCACTGCATCGCCATCTTGTATACCGGGCTCGCGCGCGCGGCGTCGAGCCAGGCCTGCGGCACACCGTCCTTGCGCGCCTGCTCGATCACCGCCGGGTCGTGCGGGTCAAGGAAGACGTCGAGCTGCGCCTGGTAGAGGTCAGCGTCGCGCTCGACGCTCGCCGCCTGCGCGATGCGGTCGGCGTCGTAGAGCAGCACGCCGAGGTAGCGGATGCGACCGACGCAGGTTTCCGAGCACACCGTGGGCTGGCCGACCTCGATGCGCGGGTAGCAGAAGATGCACTTCTCGGCCTTGCCGCTCTTCCAGTTGTAGTAGATCTTCTTGTACGGGCAGCCCGAGACGCACATGCGCCAGCCTCGGCACTTGTCCTGGTCGATGAGGACGATGCCGTCCTCCTCGCGCTTGTAGATCGAGCCCGAGGGGCAGCTCGCCACGCAGGTCGGGTTCAGGCAGTGCTCGCAC
>CALIDR010000201.1 GCA_938022295.1 uncultured Burkholderiaceae bacterium | reverse complement strand
CCCACGCGCTCGCCGACGCCGCGACGGCCTACGGCACGATGCTCGCGTACCCGCTGTCGACGCAGCGCCTCGGCACCGGCACCGTGTTCGTCGTCGACCCGTGGTACAGCGCGATCACGCTGGCCGGCACCGTTGCGGTCTGGGCGCGGCCGCGGCGGGCGACCGCGCTCGCCGCGCTGGCGGCGGTGGGCGTGTACGTTGGCGCGCTCGCGCTGGCGCAGCAGCAGGCGCTGGCCGCCGGGGCGGCGTCGGCGCAGCGCGCGGGGATCGCGCTCGCGTCGCTGCACGCCTACGCGCAGCCGCTGTCGCCGCTGCACTGGCGCCTGGTCGGCACCGCTTCGGCGCAAGACCCCGCCGGGCCGGTGCGCCACGTCGCCGACCTCGACCTCGCCGGCACGCCGACGCGGATCCCGCGCTGGCCCGCGCTGCGGCCGCTGCACGACCTCGCGGCCGCCTACCGGCCCGCGCAGGCGCTCGCCTGGCAGCGCCGCGCGCTCTACGGCGACGCTTCGCCGGCCCTCGCCCGCCAGCGCTGGGCCGACCCGCGCTTCGAGCCGTTCCGCCGCTTCGCCGCCCACCCGGCGCTGGCGCGCCTGGACGGCGACGGCACCGGCGCCGCGTGCGTGTGGTTCACCGACCTGCGCTACGACCTGCCGACGCTGCCGGCGACGTTTCGCTTCGGGTTCTGCCGCGCCGGCGCCGGCGACCCGTGGGCCCTGTACCGCTTGCGCTACTTCGCCACCGATGCGCGCCAACGGCTGGGCTCCTGACCGGCTGCGCGCGGGCCGGCCGGCGGTGGGCCGACAATGCGCGCGATGAACGGAACCCCGAACCGCCCGCGCGAGGCCCACATCGCGCTGCTGATCGACGCCGACAACGCGCCGGCGGCCAAGATCGGCGTCATCCTCGCCGAGCTCGCCAAGCTCGGCGTCACCAACGTGCGCCGCGCCTACGGCAACTGGAAGAAGAACGAGCTCAAGGGCTGGGAGAAGGTGCTGCACGAGTACGCGATCCGCCCGATCCAGCAGTTCGACGTCAGCAAGGGCAAGAACGCGACCGACATGCTGATCGCGATCGACGCGCTGGACCTGCTCTACACCGACCGCCCCGACGCCTTCGGCATCGTGTCGTCGGACGCCGACTTCACGCCGCTGGTGATGCACCTGCGCGCCAAGGGTGCCACCGTCTACGGCTTCGGCGCCAAGAAGACGCCCGAGCCGTTCGTCGCCGCGTGTTCGCGCTTCCTGTACCTCGAAAGCCTCGGTGGCCCGCCCGACGACGCCGAGGCCGCGCCCGCCGCCGGCGCCGCCAAGGGCGGCAAGGGCAAGGCGGCGGCGCCGCGCAAGCCCACGGCAGCCGAGCTGCGGCGCGACGCGCGGCTCGTCGCGCTGCTGCGCGGGGCGGTCGAGAACGCCGCCGGCGAGGACGGCTGGTCGCAGCTCGGCGCGGTGGGCTCGCAGATCGCCAACCAGGCCAGCTTCGACCCGCGCAACCACGGCTTCCGCAAGCTCGGCGACCTGATCGAGGCGATCGGGCTGTTCGACGTCGAGAAGCGCGGCACGCACCTGTTCGTGCGCGACCGCCGCGCCGGCGCCGCCGCCGACGGCTGAACGGCGCCGCCCGACAATGACGCTCGGGGGCCCTGGCGCCGGCGCGGAACTCCGCCGCGCCCGCCCGTCCTAAGCCGCGAACCCGTTCGACCCTCACTCCGACCGGATCCGAACCATGAAGCGTGTCCTGCTGTTCCTCGCCACCAACGTGGCCGTGGTCGTCGTGCTCGGCATCGTCGCCAGCGTGCTCGGCTTCAACCGCTACCTGACCGCGCAGGGGCTCGACCTCGGTGCGCTGCTCGGCTTCGCGTTCGTCATGGGCTTCGGCGGCGCGTTCGTCTCCCTGCTGATCAGCAAGCCGATGGCCAAGTTCAGCACCAAGGCGCAGGTCATCAACGACTCGCGCGACCCGACGCACCAGTGGATCGTCGCCACGGTGCAGAAGTTCGCCAACCAGTCCGGCATCCGGATGCCCGAGGTCGCGATCTACCCCGGCGAGCCGAACGCGTTCGCCACCGGCGCGTTCAAGAACTCGGCGCTGGTGGCGGTATCCACCGGCCTGCTGCAGAGCATGAGCCGCGAGGAGGTCGAGGCCGTGATCGGCCACGAGGTCGCCCACGTGGCCAACGGCGACATGGTGACGATGACGCTGATCCAGGGCGTCATGAACACGTTCGTCGTCTTCCTGTCGCGCGTCATCGGCTACGTCGTCGACCGCGTCGTGCTGCGCAACCAGGGCGACCGCCCCGGCATCGGCTTCTACGCGGCGACGATCGTGCTCGACCTGGTCCTCGGCGTGCTGGCGGCGATCATCGTCGCCTGGTTCAGCCGCCAGCGCGAGTTCCGCGCCGACCGCGACGCCGCCAGGCTGATGGGCCGCCCGCAGCCGATGATCAACGCGCTGGCGCGGCTGGGCGGCCTGAAGCCGGGCGAACTGCCGCAGTCCGTCGAGGCGATGGGCATCAGCGGGCGCGGCGGCGTCATGGCGCTGCTGAGCACGCACCCGCCGATCGAGCAGCGCATCGCGGCGCTCCAGCGCGGCGGGCGCTGACGCGGGATAATCCGCCGGTGAAGCAAGCCAGACCGCCGCTGGCGCGAGGCCCGAAAGGGCGCGCCGGAGGAAGGTCCGGACTGCACAGGGCAGCGTAGGAGCTAACGGCTCCCCGCCGCGAGGCGAGGATCAGAGCAACAGAGACGAGTCA
>CALIDR010000200.1 GCA_938022295.1 uncultured Burkholderiaceae bacterium | reverse complement strand
GCCGGCGCCGCCGAGCACCACGGCGCGAAGCTCGACTTCGCCGCCGACATGAGCTACGGCGACTACCTGCACCTCGACGCCGTGCTGAACGCCCAGCACCCGCTGAGCCCAGGCCACGACGAGATGCTGTTCATCGTGCAGCACCAGACGAGCGAGCTGTGGATGAAGCTGATGCTGCACGAGCTCGGCGCGGCGATCGGCGCGATCGCCGCCGACGAGCTGCCGCCGGCGTTCAAGATGCTCGCGCGCGTGAGCCGCATCATGGAGCAGCTCGTCCACGCCTGGGACGTGCTGGCGACGATGACGCCGCCCGAGTACAGCGCGATCCGCCCCTACCTCGCGAGCAGCAGCGGCTTCCAGAGCTGGCAGTACCGCTGCATCGAGTTCCGGCTCGGCAACAAGAACGCGGCGATGCTGCGCCCGCACGCGCACCGCCCCGACCTGCTCGCCCGCGTCGAGGCCGCGTACCGCGCGCCGAGCCTGTACGACGAGAGCCTGCGCCTGCTCGCGCGCCGCGGCCTGCCGGTGCCGGCGGGCCACGTCGAGCGCGACTGGACGCAGCCCTACGTGGCCAGCGACGCCGTCGAGGCGGCGTGGCTGCAGGTCTACCGCGACCCGCAGCACCACTGGGACCTGTACCAACTCGGCGAGGAGCTGACCGACCTCGAGGACGCGTTCCGCCTCTGGCGCTTCCGCCACCTGACGACCGTCGAGCGCATCATCGGCCACAAGCGCGGCACCGGCGGCACCAACGGCGTAGGCTACCTGCGCCGGATGCTCGACACCGTGCTGTTCCCGGAGATCTGGAAGCTGCGCACGGACTTGTGACCCGCGCGCCGTCCGGGCCGCGACGCACCGAAGCAGAACGGACGGCTGCCCGGGCCAGGCGCCTGCCAGCTGCCGGTGGACCGCGGATCGATCACCGGCACGCGCAGGTCCTCGAAGCGCCTGTCATCGCGCGAGGTGAACGCCGGGCCGCCGCGCCATTCAGCCGGCCAGCGACGCCACGACGAGCCACGCCACGACGAGCGCCGCGTGGGTGCCGAGGTCGTGCACGACGTTGGCGCCGAGCACCGGCAGCGGCACCGGCAGCGGCGTGCCGGCGCGCACCCAGCGCCCGACGGGCACGATGAAGGCGACCGCCGGCACCGCCGCCAGCAGCGCCCACGGCGGCAGCGCGCCGCTCGCGAGGCCGAAGGCCAGCGCAGCGGTGGCCACCGCCCAAGCGGCGATGCCCAAGCGCGCCGTGGCGGCCACGCCGAGCCGGTGCACCAGCGAGCGGCGGCCGGCGCGGCAGTCGGACTCGGCGTCGGGGATCGTGTTGAACAGCAGCAGGTTGAACGTCATCGCCGTCGCCGCGACGGCGACGACGCCGACCGCCGGCGTCGGCTCGCCGCCCTGCAGCAGCGCCGCGCCGAGCACCGGTAGCCCGCCGAGCCCGAGGCCGGCCGCCACCTCGCCGAGCCCGACGCGCAGCAGCCACGGCGTGTAGAAGAAGATGCACTCGGCGCCGGCGGCGATCACCGGCAGCAGCCGCCACTGGCCGTAGACGACGAGCGCCACGTAGGCCGCGGCGAGCGTCACCGCGCCGCTGGCCAGCGCCACCGTCCACGCGCCCTGGCGCGTGATCAGCCCCGCCTGCAGCGCCCCGCTGCCGCCGGAGAACGGCGTGCGCGCGGTCTGGTGGTCCAGCCCGCTGGCGTCGTCGGCGAGCTCGTTGAGCACGTTGACGAGCACGTGCGCGACCACCAGCCCGACCACCGCCAGCGCCAGCCGCGGCAGGTCGACCGCGCAGTACCCCTGCGCCAGGCTGCCGCTCAGCGCGAGCAGCACCGCCAGCGGCAGGAACGGCGCGCGCGCGACGCCGAGGATGCCCGGCAGCGTCGTGCGCGGCGGCGGGGCGGCGGCAGGCAGGCTCATGCCGCGGCCAGCCAGCGCCGCATGCGCTCGACCGCCTCGCGCAGCTGCGCCATCGACGTCGCGTACGACAGCCGCAGCCAGCGCTGCGGCTCGTGGTGGCCGAAGTCCTTCCCGGGCACGAGCGCGACACCGGTGGCTTCGAGCAGCTCGATCGCGAAGCGGTCGCTGTCGTCGGTGAAGCCGCTGGCGTCGAGCCAGACGTAGAACGCGCCGTCGGGCGCCACCGGCACGCCGAAGCCGAGCTCGCGCACCGCCGGCACGACGAAGTCGCGGCGGGCGCGGAACTCGTCGCGGCGCGCGCGGTAGACGGCCATCGCCTCGGGCTCGAAGCACGCCAGCGCGGCGCGCTGGGCGAGCGTCGACGCGCAGATGAAGAGGTTCTGCGCCAGCTTCTCGAACGCGGGCACCCACGCCGGCGGCAGCACGAGCCAGCCCAGCCGCCAGCCCGTCATGTGGAAGAACTTCGAGAAGCTGCCGACGGTGACGACGTCGTCGCCGAGCGCGAGCGCACTGCGCGGCGCGTGGTCGTACGTCAGGCCGAGGTAGATCTCGTCGACGATCGTGAAGCCGCCGTGCCCGCGCACGACGTCGACGACGCGCGCGAGCTCGTCGAACGCGATCGAGGTGCCGGTCGGGTTGCTGGGGCTGGCGAGCAGCACGCCGCGCACGTCGCTTGCCCACTGCGCGCGCACGGTGGCGGCGTCGAGCTGGAAGCGCTGCGCCGCGCCGACCGGCAGCGGCCGCGCGACGCCGTCGACGGCGGTCACGAAGTGGCGGTTGCAGGGGTAGCCGGGGTCGCTCATCAGCACCGCGGCGCCGGGGTCGACAAGGCCCGCGCACGCGAGCAGCAGCGCACCCGAGGCGCCCGCCGTCACGAGCACGCGGTGGGGGTCGACGTCGACGCCGAACTCGTCGCCGTGCCAGCGCGCGATCGCGCGCCGCAGGGCGTCCAGGCCCAGCGCCCCGGTGTAGCCGGTGGCCCCGGCGTCGACCGCGCGCTGCAGCGCGTGCACGACCGGCGGCGGCGCGGTGAAGTCGGGCTCGCCGATGCTCAGGTGGATCACCGAGCGCCCGGCGCGCTCGAGCGCCACCGCGTGCTTGACGAGCTCCATGACGTGGAACGGCTCGACGCGGTCGAGCCGGGCGGCCAGCGGCGGCAGCGGGGTCGGTGGCAACATGCGGCGGCGGCGCGGTGAACGGTCGGCGATCGTACCGCCCGCGCCGCTGCACGCCCTGCCTGCCTGCTGCCCCCATGACCGCCCCCGACGCCGCGCCTGCCCGCCCCGCCGACGCCGGCCCGACGCTGCGCGGGCGCTGGTCGTCGCTGCGCGACCTCATCGTCGCGCAGCTGCCGGTGCTGCTGCTCGTCGGGCTCGCGCTCGCCGCCGCGTACTGGCTGGTGCAGCCCACGCCGCCCAAGCGCCTCGTGCTCGCCACCGGCGTGCCGCAGGGCGCGTATGCCGAGTTCGGGCAGCGCTTCGCCGAGCGGCTGCGCGTGCACGGCATCGAGGTCGAGCTGCGCGAGACGCAAGGTGCGGCCGAGAACCTGGCGCTGCTGCGCGACCCGCGTTCGGGCGTGGACGTCGCGTTCGTGCAGGGCGGCAGCAGCGGCAAGCGCCCGGCCGACGAGCCCGACGACGAGCCGCTGGTCTCGCTCGGCAGCCTGTTCTACGAGCCGGTGTGGCTGTTCTACCGCGAGGACAGCGCGGCGCGCCACCTCGGCAGCGGCGCGCGCGTGGCCAACCTCGCCCAGCTCGCCGGCTGGCGCGTCAACGTCGGCGCACCGGGCAGCGGCGTGCCGCCGCTGATGGCGCGCCTGCTCGACGCCTACGGCGTCGACCCGGCGACGCTCGCGCTGTCGCAGCTGCCGCTGACGCCGGCCGTGGTCGAGTTCCTCGAGGGCCGGCTCGACGCCGTCGTGTTTGCCTCCGCGCCCGAGGCGCCGATGGTGCAGATGCTGCTGCGCACGCCGGGCGTGGCGCTGCTCGACTTCGTGCAGGCGCAGGCGTTGGCGCGCCGGTTGCCGTTCCTGACGCCGGTCACGCTGCCGCGCGGCGTCGTCGACCTCGCGGCCGACCAGCCGCCGGCCGACGTCCACCTGGTCGCGCCGACCGCCTCGCTGCTGGCGCGCGAGACGCTGCACCCGGCGCTCGTCCAGCTGCTCGTGCAGGCCGCGCGCCAGGTGCACGGCGACGCCGGCTGGTTCCACGCCGCGGGCGAGTTCCCGCACCCGGCGCACCCCGAATGGCGGCTCGCCGACGAGGCGCGCCGCGTCTACGACGCCGGCACGCCTTGGCTGCAGCGCTACCTGCCGTTCTGGCTCGCCAACCTCGTCGACCGCATGTGGCTGGTGCTGATCTCGGTGATCGCCGTCGCGCTGCCGCTGGCGCGCGTGCTGCCGCCGCTGGTGGAGTTCCGCATCCGCTCGCGCATCTTCCGCTGGTACGCGCAGCTGCGCGAGGTCGAGGACGCCGCCGGCCGGCGGCCGGCGGCGGAGCTCGTCGCGCGGCTGGACGACATCGACCGTCGCGTCGAGCACGTGCCGGTGCCGCTGAGCTACGCCGAGGAGCTCTACGCGCTGCGCAGCCACATCCAGCTCGTGCGCCGGCGCCTGCTCGCGCAGGAACCGGGGCCGACGGGCGGCGGGGCCGGTTCCTAGAATGCACGATTCCGCCCGCCCACCGGAGCCTGCCATGGACACCCGCACGTCGCCGATCCACCTGCGCCTGGAGCGCGTGCGCGAGGCGCTGCAGCGCCACGGCGCGGCGGCGCTGCTCGTGCCGTCGAGCGACCCGCACCTGTCGGAGTACCTGCCGGCGCGCTGGCAGGGCCGGGTGTGGCTGTCGGGCTTCACCGGCTCGATGGGCACGCTCGTCGTCACGCCGACCGAAGCGGCCCTGTTCGCCGACAGCCGCTACTGGGTGCAGG